>JBEKNP010000005.1:0-61084 GCA_049522695.1 Bathyarchaeia archaeon
GCTCACAGGATAGGCAGGCCGGAACTGGCAAACAGCATCGCAGCCTTCACGTATTAAACGCCTAAAAACAGCTCTATTTGCGAAATTAAGCTAAAAAAGAATTAATGACCACTTATGCGCGCTCATCGAGAGCAATTGAAATCGAAATTTAATGATTTACTAACTTTTTCTCGCTCATTCTGATATAGCTCTTAGGATTGTGGAGTAGTTTTTTCCTGTTTATTTTGAGATTTCTTCTACGCTTGCTTCTTCATGGACTATCACGAAGTGTTTTCCGAATATCAATAGCGTCAGATTAAGCAATTTGTAGAGATTAAGTATCAGGCGTTTAGTGGAAGGGAGAGTTGGTCTTTGTTGATATGCTGATGTTGAGTAATTCTCTTTTTTCTCCATTCTTTACAGCGTAAAACTTCATTCCAACTCCCCTTGAAACCGGAACGCTACCTTGTGGGGGAGTAATCACACGAGGAAAGCCGTCGGCTGTGGGGGAATCGAGGTCAAAAGTGTAATCTAATTGCCGAAGGGTTTGCTGGCGCACCTCTTGCCGCCTAGGCTTTTCTTGTTTCTATGTTGTGACCCCCTTAAGACAGGGCAAATGAATCCCGCGGTACATTCTATTCTTGAAATATCTTAGGTTTGAGTCGCTTCAATTTTTTGTCCATAAATGTATTTCTTACCTCTTAGCGCCAATGCTGCTGCCGCGGCTAATGCTGAAGCCAGTGGCCCGCCGAACGTCAAATCTACGTAAATTCACGTATAATTAGCGCAAGTAAGCGTATATTTCACGTTTAAGTCCTTCACAAATTCAAAGCACTCTAACCAATCGCCACCGTGCTAAAGCGTTTCTAACCGATATTTAAGCTTCTTCTCACTTGTAATTTACAGTTTTATGAAGAAATAGCTTCACAACAAAATCTAACTAAATGAATAATAAAACCTGCAAAACCCCAAGACCTGCAAACCAAATAACCCGCGAAAACAGGGCCACTTACTAAAAACAACCAAAACTAAGCCTTTTCCAAAAGAGCCTTTCCAAAAGGGGTCCCCCCAAAATTACTCAGAATTGAGTAATGAAGAAATGTGAATTAAGATTTGAGGCAAAAGCACTTTCATTTCCCAAATTGCCCTCTAATTAATAATCTACCAGAATAGGCGCGTCTAAAGGAAAAAGATATACCCATATGACTGCCCAGCTTGATCAAGGGTAATTTTCTTATAAATTGTTAAGTCGAGTTGGCGATAGCGGCTAAGCCGAAAAAGCGGCATTTTGCGATAATAATTAAGAATCTAAAACCCAACTTGTCAATTCAATGGTTTTTTGTTGCCTTTTTAAGTTCAGATGCAGCTGCTTGTAACTCCTTTAGGAGAACGTCGATGTTTTCCTGATGTGCCTTGATTAGGTTAATGAAAGCGCTTCCAACAATTACGCCGTCAGTCCCTGCCCCAACAATACGCCGTACATGATCAGGCTTTGAGACCCCAAACCCAACCGCCAACGGAATCCTCCCAGAAGTAAAAGGCAAAACACGCTTAACAAGCTGAATAGTTGAATCTTCAACCGCTGCTTGTGCGCCTGTAACTCCAAAGTGAGAAACAAGATACAGAAAGCCTGAAGAGCACTGGGCTATTTTTTCAAGCCGCTCATTAGAAGTCGAAGGCGCCGCTAGGAAAATCGTATCTATGCCGAACTTGCTTGCAGCTTTCTTGTAGTCGCCTGCTTCCTCAACTGGCAAATCTGGAACTATGACACCGTCAACCAGGCATTCTTTGGCTAACCTGAAAAACCTCTCAACCCCCATCCTGAACACCGGATTATAGTAAGTCATTATTACAACTGGCACATCATGGCTTTGCCGTATCTCCTTAGCAATTTCCAGCACCCCAACAGGCGTTGTGCCAGCAGCTAAAGAGCGCACGCTTGCAGCTTGAATGGTGGGTCCATCCGCAATTGGATCAGAGAACGGCAATCCCAACTCAAGAATGTCTACGCCGCCTTTGATTAATGCGCCAGCAATTTTCGCTGTCAGTTCTGGTTTTGGGTCTCCAGCCATAATATAGCCGATGAGCGCCCCATTTCCCTGTGCCTTTGCCTTTTGGAAGGCTTCGCTTATTGCGTTCATATTTTAGCTCCGATGTAGTCTGCTATAGTTTCCACGTCTTTATCTCCCCGTCCCGACAACGTTACGACGATTGACTGGCTCTTCTTCATTTTTGGAGCTAACTTCATGGCGTAAGCTACCGCATGCGAGGATTCCAATGCAGGCAGGATTCCTTCCTCTCTGGACAAAGTGAGAAAAGCCTCTACCGCTTCCTTGTCCAAGGCTGAAACATATTGCGCTCTTTTTAGAGTTTTTAGTAAGGAGTGTTCGGGTCCAACGCCCGGATAATCTAAACCTGCAGAAATGCTGCGTGTGTTCTGTATTTGCCCATTACTATCTTGGAGAACGTAGGTTAGCATACCGTGAAATACGCCTTCCGCTCCTGCGCCAAGAGATGCGGCATGCTTGCCTGTTTCTAAACCTTCTCCGGCAGCCTCAACACCATAAAACTTCACTTCAGCATCATCTTCGAACGGGTAGAACGTACCTATGGCGTTGCTTCCGCCGCCGACGCAAGCAACAAGCGCTTCTGGCAGTTTGCCCTCTTTTTTGTGGAATTGTTCTTTGAGTTCTTTGCCGATTATGCTTTGGAAATCCCTAACAATCATAGGATACGGATGGGGACCGACGACTGAGCCGATTAAGTAATAAGTCGTCTGAAGGTTTGTAACCCAATCCCTAAACGCCTCGTTTATCGAATCCTTGAGGGTTTTTGAGCCAGCTTCCACAGGATGCACTTGCGCGTTTAGAAGCTTCATGCGGAAAACGTTCAGCCGCTGCCGTTCACAGTCTTCCGTGCCCATGTAAACCTCAGCTTTCAAGCCTAAAGCAGCGCATGCAATCGCTGTGGCTACGCCATGTTGACCTGCTCCTGTCTCAGCGATCACACGAGTCTTACCCATTCGCTTGGCGAGTAGTGCTTGGCCGATTGTGTTGTTTATTTTGTGTGCTCCACCGTGGGCTAAGTCTTCGCGTTTCAGGTAAATTTTGGCGCCGCCCAGTTTACGGGTCAAGTTCTCAGCATAATACAGCGGTGTGGGTCTTCCAACGAATTCTGACAGGTAGTAATCAAGTTCTTTCTGGAAAGTCGGGTCTTTGCGCGCTTGCTCGTAGGCGTCTTCGAGCTCCTTAATCGCCGCCATCAGAACTTCTGGAACAAAACGACCGCCATATTTCCCATATTTTCCGTCAACTGGGTAATTGCTTACTTTCATTTTACGTTTACAAACTCCTTAACTTTTTCTTCAATGTTATCACTTGCCATTATGGCTGATCCAATAAGAAAAGCACGTGCGCCAGCTCTACGTAGGGAAAGTATGTCGGCTAGCGTGTTTATTCCACTTTCAGATATGACCAGCTTGCCGTTTAGATCACTTTTTGAAAGAATCTTTTTTGTGACGCCCAAATCTACCTTTAACGTTTCAAGGTTACGGTTATTTATCCCAATCAAATCAGCGCCTGTTTTAACGGCTGAGCAAAACTCTGATTCAGTGTGGGTTTCAAGCAAAACCTCAAGACCCAAAAGATGAGCCCCAGCTATCATTTCATCAAGGCTTCTGGCGCTGTAGCCTCTGTCAAAAAGCGCTTGAATCAACAAAACGGCATTAGCGCCTATTTTCGAAGATGCTTGGATTTGTATAGGGCTCAAGATTATGTCTTTCATGAGGATGGGAAACTTCACAGCTTTTCTGGCCTCAGCCAACACTTCCAGAGAGCCATTGAACTGTTTGGGCTCAGTTAACACGGATAAGGCTACGGCTCCGCCCCTTCGCATTGCCTTCGCAATCTCACTTGGGTTAACGTTTTTTCTGATCACCCCCGTTGATGGTGAAGCCGACTTTATTTCAGTTATAACTGGGATACCTTGGCAGTCTAAAATTGCCTTTCTTAAGCTGATGTGCATGCTTTCTGCTGGCTTTACTATTTCATAGTATTCGCTTTCAATGGTTACTTGGGCAACACGCGCCAGCACATCAAGAAAATCACTCATACTTCGCTTCTAACTCCTCAAGTTTCAACAGGCTACCGCCTGAAGCTTTCACCAAAGCCTTAAGCTCACCATAGGCAGCTCCGCTCTCAATCGATTTGCGAGCTATTTCCATGCCGCCTTCAAAGTTTTCTGCTGCCCCACCAACAATGATTCCTGCCGCACTATTGACAAGCACAAACTCTACTTTGGGGTCATCCAAGGCGCAGTTTCCGCTGAGAATTTGGAATATTGTTTCGGCGCTTTCTTCAGGCGTTTCCACTTTCAAATCGGCGATGCTTGCCTTTTTTACTCCGAAATCGCGTGGAGAAGCCTCCCGTTCTGTTACTTTGTCTTTCTTTAACCATGCAATCGCCGTCTTTCCAACCGTTGATACTTCATCTAAGCCGTCTAATCCATGAACAACCATCGCTTCCTCGCAACCCAGCCGCTTCAACGCATAAGCCAGCGGAGCCGTCAGTTTAGGATCGTAAACGCCGAGCAGTTGGGCATTGGCGCATGCTGGATTAGTTAATGGACCGAGAAGGTTGAATACTGTGCGAATGCCTATTTCCCGTCTTGGCTCAGCAGCATACTTCATAGCGGGATTGAATGCTGGAGCAAACATGAAGCCTATCCCAACGTTTTCTATTATGCCTTCAACTGCTTCGGGCTCCAAGTACAGGTTTAGACCAAGCTTTTCCAGCACGTCGGCGCTGCCGCATTTGCTGGTTACAGCCCTGTTCCCATGCTTAGCAACCGCAACGCCAGCTCCTGCAATGACGAAGGCTGCTGTAGTGCTCACGTTAAAGGTTTTTATTTTGTCTCCGCCTGTCCCGCAAGTATCCACTAGGCGACTATGCACACGGGGATGTATCTGGCGACTCTGCTCACGCATAACAGAGGCAAAAGCGATAAGTTCCTCAACCGCTTCACCCTTCATTCGCAACGCAGTTAGAAAAGCAGCAGTCTGCGAGCTTGTAGCTTTCCCCGACATAACTTCTCGCATTATCGCTCCTGACTCCTCGATTGTTAAGCTGTAGCCTTCGATCAGTTTCTTAATGCCTTCCCTAATCACAGCCGTCGCCGCCCATCCAAGAAGTTTTTAATTATAACTTTGCCATCTTCGCAAAGAATCGATTCAGGATGAAATTGCACGCCATCAATCGGATACTTAACATGCCGAACCCCCATAATTTCACCGTCATCAACGCATTCTGCAGTAATTTCTAAGCATGAAGGAATAGAGCACCGTTCGCCAGCAAGCGAATGATACCTTGTTGCCGTGAAGGGGTTGCGAACGCCTGTGAAGATGCCTGTTTGGTCATGTTTTATCGTGCAGGTTTTTCCATGCATGAGCCTTTTTGCATGGATGATTTTTCCGCCATACACGCTGATAATTCCTTGGTGACCTAAGCAAACGCCTAAAGTTGGAATCGACTGACTCATGGTCTGTAGGATTTTTCTGCAAACGCCAAAATACCGTTCATCTTCAGGAGTGCCAGGACCAGGTGAGATCACAATTCTGTCCGGTTTAAGCTGGATTAACTGCTCCAAGGTGACTTTATTATTTCTGTAAACTATGGGTTCTGCACCCTGCTCGCCAATATACTGGACAAGATTGTAAACAAATGAGTCGTAATTGTCAATCACCAGCACTTTCATTGCTTTGTACCTCCACCTTGCTCAAGCGCCTGCATCAACGCCTTTGCTTTGTGCTCAGTTTCAAACCACTCCTGCTCCGGCACTGAATCAGCCACGATTCCCCCGCCAACTTGAATGTAAGCCTGATTTTTGTCAGCGAAAAGGGTACGGATGGTTATGGCAAAGTCTGCGTTCCCATTGTAGGAGAAATAACCTACAGCACCAGCGTAAGGTCCACGCCTTACAGGTTCCAATTCATCAATAATTTCCATGGCACGCACTTTGGGTGCTCCAGAAACCGTTCCAGCAGGAAAAACAGCCCGTAAAGCATCATAGCTTTGAAGACCATCCTTGAGTTGTCCTACCACTCGTGAAACTATGTGTTGCACGTGGCTGTACTGGTGAACTTTCATGAATTCAGGCACATGAACGCTGCCGAACTTTGAGATTCTGCCAATATCGTTGCGCGCTAAATCAACAAGCATTACATGTTCTGCACGTTCTTTGGGGTCAGCAAGCAACTCAGAGACTAACTTGATGTTTTCGCCGGGGTCTTGGGCGACTGGCCTGGTGCCTGCAATTGGGAAGGTTTCGACAGTCCCGTTTTCAACTCGAACAAGCATTTCTGGGCTGGCGCCAACAATTTGCCGGTCACCTGACTTGTAATAGTACATGTAGGGTGAAGGGTTAATGGTTCTTAGCGCCTGATAAAAATGGATTAGATTGCCCATTATTTGGAATTGGTAGCGTTTGGATGGGACAACTTGGAAAATGTCTCCAGCAGTTATGTACTCTTTTGCTTTTTCTACCGCCGCTTCATAGGTTTCTTTTTTAATGTTCACCTTAGGCTGTGTGTATGATAACTGTTGAGGATAAATTGGCTGCTTGAGGAGGCTTTCAACTTCTGGCAGGCGGTTCTCACTACGGTAATAATAGAAGACTTGTCTCCTTATGTGATTGAAGACAAAGCCATCGTCAAATATACCCATTTCCAAATCAGGAAAACTAAGGTCAGACGTGCTGTTTTCGGGCAGATGTTCCCAATAACGGACTGCATCATAAGAGATGTAGCCGACTGCTCCACCGACAAATCGGAATTCGCTGTTTGAAACCGCCTGGTTTTTCATAAGGCGCTCTAAAGTTTGGACTGGATCGCTTGTTTCTTCTGTTGTGGTTTCGCCTGTTTTTTCATTTCTGATTTGTGCTTTACCGTTTTTGGTTTGGAGGGATATTTTTGGGTCGAAGCCTATGAATGAGTATTGTGCGAGTTTTTTTGGTCCTTCGATGGATTCGAGAAGGTAGGTTGTTTTGTATTGTTTTTGGAGTTTTGAAAATATTTCGAGGGGTTGTTGTGTGAGGTTGATTTTTTTGATTTTTAGGGGGTTAGCTGGTTTGGTTTCGGTTGTTGTCTGTGTGCCAAAGGCGATTCCCCATTTTATTTTGCTTCCTTATGGTTCAGAAGCATACGTCAGTGTATTATTTAAGGCTTATCTGTACTGAAATGTACTTTAAGGTTTAAGCACAACACTCATCCAATCCAGATAAGCCTTTGATGCATCAACAATCGGCAACGCAAGAACCTCCGGAACCTCATAACTATGCAAACGTTTCACTTGCTCAGCAACTTGCGAAAACAGGTCCATACGCGATTTCATAACGATTAAGCATTCCTCTGCCTTGTCAATTTTGCCAGCCCAGTGGAAAAGTGATGTGACTGGACTGACGATGTTTCCGCAAGCAATCAAACGTTCATTCAAAAGCAATTGCGTTATTTTTTCTGCTTCCTGCTTATCTTTCGCAGTAACTAAAATGATGATGTAATTATTCAATAGATCCCACCAAGGTAAAGTTTAGTTTTTAGAAATAAATAAACTTGCGTTTTACTCGAATTTGCCCTTTTCCCCAAACTTAAAAATGTTTTACATATCGTTATTGAACCCAAAAATTTAGGCGAAAGATAGGAGGTCAATCTTTGGCAGGGCCGATGAACACGAAACTACAGAAACCCTCTTCAAAATATCGATTCTGTTCACGCTTTTTGGCTCTTCTCTCGCCTAAACATCAATACTGTAGCTACACTCACTATGAGCACTAGCGTTGTAACCACTGCAACGAAAAGGAAAACCGCGTTTATGGTTAAGGGGTTTGAGGGGGCAACTGCGATAGGCGGAGGCAGATTGTTTGGAGCTGGAATCGGCGGATAGTATATACTTACGTTGGAAGTTGCGCCCGTGACTGTTACCCACCCATCGTTCGAGAGCGTCCAGCCGTCGCCCTGGGTCCTGTTTTCTCCATCTATGTAAACGGTACAGTTTAGGTGTCCGATGTTGTTGGTGTAACCATTATTCAGGTTTACAGTTTGAGTGCCAACATCTTTGACGGTGTAGTTTAGCCACGCAGCCACGTTAGTCCACCTGTCAGGGGGCCTGGGTTATAGCCGGTGATAGTTATATTGCAGTTTTGGGCGGACACAGCAAAATACCACAAAGGAATGCCGTGTGACGTGTACCCGTTAAAAGCTAAATTCTGGAAGTACCAAACATTATTCCTAAGGCTTGCGGGTCCCAGATAAGTTCCGCTGTAACCAAAGTTGATGGTGCTGTTGTAATCGGGAATGGCAAAGTTGTCTGCGGACGTGAAGGCTATCGACGAAACTTCTGCCCAATGAATACTGACACCGGAAATTGCGCCTGTAACGGTCAGCGTTCCATCGGGTGATAAGGTCCACCCGTTGTTTTGTGCTCTTGCTACGCCGTCGATGTACACTGTCAAATTGAGAAGCCCATAATCAGAATAATGCAGGTTGAAGCTTTGGCTGCCCACCCCAGCGACGGTGTAGTTCAGTTCGCCAGGAAACGGAGGAACCACGTCTAAAGCATCAAGATGCGTAATGGTTACCTTGCAGTTCTGCGCCGAAACGCTGAAGCCAACACCCATGATGTTAGGCAAAGCGCTCGTGCCGCTGTTCACAAATAAGCCTTTAAAGTTCCATGTGCCGTTGCCTAGGCTGGCATTATCGTAGGAGCCGCCGGATGCAAAGCTTACCGTGCTGTTATAGATTGGAATCGGGAATTGTGTTGCTGATGTAAAGTTGATGTTGGTCGTTGGCGGAAACGCGTTTGTTGCGTTTTGTGCCTGAGCGATGAGAAGACTTGAGGAAACAAGCATGACAACCGCACATATTAACGCCGTACTTTTCAAGCAAGCTTTTAGGTTCATTTTTCGGCACATCTCTTGATTGGTTCCATTGGCTACCTGAACCTAAGGTTCTAAGCGATATTTAATGCGATACTTTAGAACATTTGTTCTTGCGTTTAGAACAACGCTGAACTTTCGCGTTCCATTTTATAATTCCGAGGGTAAGCTTCTTTATTTAAAACTATTTTTTAGAATGCAAATCGAAGAGACCGAAGTGCTTAACTGAGCTACATCAGGGAGGGATCGGTTTTGGAAGCAACGACCCTGTTTGAGCGTCCACCAGGCAAAACCCAACAGGCGGGTTCGATGGGTTCGTAGCGTGGTTGATAGTTATGGCCCAAGCATATTCATAGACTCCCGCACAGGCTACTATTGTATACGAGTAGTTTGTGGGCGGAGTCGCTACCTGTCTGACTATTCCTGTGCCACCGACAAAAGCGCCTGTATCCGTGAAAGCGTACACAAAGTCAGCAGTTACGGACATACCTATCAGCGATATCTTGTCATAGTCTTGACTTTCCAGGCCGATTTGAAGAGCACGATACATTGAGACAGGTGGAGAAAACGGATACGCAAAGTTTGACCTAGGAACTACTCCGAATTTAATGTAGAAATGTGCTTCTTGACTGATAGGGCTGTTAAGGGATAAGCTAAGGAAAACAGAAAAAGCAAGAATTGCTATCAACGCAATAGTTAGTAATATTTTCTTCATTCTTTTCGCTCCAGTTCTTTCCTTTGAGGTCCCTTTCTGAGAACAACAACAAGACAGCAATAATTGTGACAACAATTGCAGCTACTACGGATAACACTGGTATCAGGCTACTCGATTCGCCCGTTACGGAAGCAGGCACAGGGGGAGCCGTAGCCGCTGGCGCCGGATATGTCGACGGTAACGGTGCAGCGGAGGTGAAGGGCGCTAGAATCGGCGTGGCTTGTGGAGTGGGAGATGATTGTGATGTTTGCCCAGATGGGAAAAAGTAGGTGGCTCCAGCTAGCGAAAGCGCTAATGCAATAGCAAGAACTGACGCCAACAACATTTTCTTGTTTAGCAAGCTCAAATTCTCAGGCTCTTCCTAACAGGCTCTGAAATGTAAGGTTATAGAGTGTTATTTAATGCTATATTTTCATACAGGCGTACTAATCTTTCGAACAGTAGCTATAGTGATTTTTTAGGATAGCTCTTAAATTGTTGATGCGCTTTATTGGCGGGTGTGAAGGGCTTTGTCTGCTGACGAGTCTAAGGATGTGTTAAGAGGAACTACTCTTGAAGTCTACCGCTTCTTACTAAAAAGCAATAAGCCTGTAGGCATTCGAGAACTTCAAAGAGCCCTTAACTTGAGCAGTCCTTCAGTGGCAACGTATCATCTTTCCAAACTGGAGGATGCTGGTCTTCTGAAACGGCAAGATGGTGGTTACACTGTTGACAGGTTTCTTTTGGAAAACAACATAAAAATCAGCCGCTTCCTGATACCGAGATACCTCTTCTACACTATTTTCGCGTTTGCAGTCCTGCTTATTGAATTGACGCTTCTCAGACCATCTGTTCTAACACGTGAATACGTCTTCTTCGTGGCTGCAACAGCTATATTCACTCTTGCTTTCTGCTATGAAACCATCAAAACCTATCAAAGAGGCAGCTTGTAGCAAAAGAATTTTCTTTCGTTCTGCTCACCTTGCCGTCGGGAAAACGAGAGTCTTACTTATTTGGTACGTTTAATTGGGCTTCTAAATTTTAGAACAGCTGTTCTAATGTGTAGTGTTAAAAGATTGAAACGCGATACTTTTGAAACATGATGAATATTCACTCGGTTGCAGCTGGAAATAAATTAAAAAAGGATAAATTCATAATTTCTGCCGTAATAGCTGTTTCAGTGATAGTGTTATCTGCATTTTGGAGCATCACACAAATTCATGCTGCATCAACACCAAATTTCCGAGCCAGTTGCAAACACGTGCGTCAAATGATGCCAGGTGAAAGACATGGGTAAGTTTACCAAGAAAGATTTGGAGAATCCTGAGTTCGCAGACCACAAACGCTTCTGCTCAAGTTGCCATAGGCAAACGTTCAGGTGGACTTGCTGTGGCAAGCGAACCTCGCGGGTGAAAATACAGCCCTTTCTTAAGGATAAACTATCTTAATCGAAGAAATATTACTACATAGAAAAGTTAATCCAAAAGAACGCTCAAATCATGAAAATTGATGGGTGGCGACAAACTGATACGCGGGGAAGATTACCTAAGATGAAAAAGAAGGTTTTTGTCATCGTGTTAGTGGCGGTTCTTGTTGTTTCAATCAGCCTCAGCGTCTTTCTTTATTTTCAGAACCAAAATGAACCGCAGCAAACTGGCTCTTATTCTGTCGTAGGCACTTTGAGCTATGCACCAGGGAACGCAATTTATCCAGGTGTATCCGTAACAAGTGTTAGCCCGAGTCTTTCTCCCTTCTCAAGCGCAAGAACGTTCTCACAACCAAACGGACAGGGAGGCACACTCAACGCTACAGTTAACGCTTTTATTTTCTTGAGCTTCACGGGTAAATTTTCGATTCCGACAATTTCTACTGCCCCTGGCTTTCCTACTGGATTCGCTCAGGGCGACGTGGTTAAACTTTCAGGAAACATAAGTTATGAAACATCTTACCAAGCTTATGTCATGAACGTAACCAGCATCTCCCATTACGTTTCATAAAGCTTACTTACAAGCTTAGTCGAATCTTCTTGCCAGAGTCATTTTTCTCATTAGTGCCCTTCTTATTGTCATGGCCAAGATACTGCAAAACTTTTTTCCATTAACTCTCGAAGTCCTATAGAGGTAAGGGCAATAGGGCAGCCATTACAGTTTTTTGTGCAAGCCACGAACTTAGTGAAAAGAACATATTTCCCCGTGGGGTTCGAGTCCCAGCGGGCCCGTTATCTTTGTAATGTTAAAGTTGGGCTTCTCTTTGCTTTTTGGTTTAGGATTCGCTTAATAGTTTAAGCGCATCATAGCAGACCCGCTTTCTAACAAAATTCATCAAAAGGTTATTTTACCAGTAAATTGGCGCTAGAATCCCCCTTTAACGCGCGCATGATTCCCGACTAAGCGAGGTCGACGATGCAATATTCAAGAAAATCACCAAAACAGTCCGGAAGCCCAGTAGCTATTTGTCAAACCCAGGCGTAAATGCAAGTTTCTCTAAATTGGGTGAAAAATGATTTTGATTTAAGGCTCAGAGGTCTTGTCAATTTTATTCAAAACTCCTGACTATCGTGAGCGCACTGAACAGTTAGGTTTTTATACGCAATTGTGACTATTAGTCATTAATTGACTTAAAGTCAAATAATGGATGTAAGTCACAATGTCAACCTTGAAAAGGAAAGAAAAAGAGAAAGAGCAACGTCGCAAACTCATTATAGACTCTGCCCAAACGCTTTTTTTCTCCAAACACTATGACGAAATAACTATAGATGAAATTGCGAAGAAGTCCCAGCTTGCGAAAGGTACTTTATACCTGTATTTTAAGAGCAAAGAAGCTCTGTACTCAGCCGTTGCTTTAAGAGGAGCAAATATAATGAACGCGATGTTTAAAGATGCAGTAGGCAGACACCACAGCGGTTTAGAAAAAGCTTTTGCAGTAGGTGAAGCCTATTACGAGTTCTATAAGCGCCACAGCCAGTATTTTTGCATGTTAGAAGAAGCCGAAAAATTGCCTGTAGCAACCAGTGGAGATGTAAACGCGGCGGAATTGATCAAATTAAGTCAGGAAAACCTCAAAATAGTATTGTATGCTGTGTGCAACGGCATAAAGGATGGTTCGATTAAACCCGACTTGAATCCGATTCAAACATCGATTTTTCTTGTTCAGACGACAAGAGCCATGATACTACTTCCACCAGGTTTAGATATATTTCTGAGACAGGCAGGTGTAGACAAAGACGCTACAGTTGAGTTCACTCTACAAGCGCTTTACCGTTCACTAGAGAATATCAAATCAAAATGCGATGAGGCCTAAAAAATGAAAACTGTAATCTTCAACGGAGCCAAAGAAGGCGATCAGACTATCAATGTGATAGAAAAAACCATTGTCGATCAATTGACCAAAGAAGGGTGGGAGGTTGAGCCGCTCGAACTACGCAACATGCATATCGCTAATTGCTTAGGCTGTTTCGGCTGTTGGGTTAAGACTCCGGGAACATGCGTGATTAATGACGACGGGCGGGAAACGACTAGGAAAGCCATTCAAAGCGACCTGATGGTGTGGCTGACTCCAGTTACGTTCGGTGGATACTCCTCTGAACTGAAGAAGGCACTCGACCGCATTATACCACTTTTGTTGCCTTATTTCCAATTATACCACGGGCAAATCCATCACAAGATGCGTTATGAGAGATATCCAAAGCTTCTCGTCATCGGAGTACAGGAATCTGGCGTGGACTATGAAGAAACCTTCTTAGCGCTAGCTGAACGAAACACGCTTAATTTTCGGCATCCAGCCTATGCTGCCAGCGTTTTTCGACGGGATAAAAATCCAGAAACGATACCCGCCTTTGTTGAGGAACTGCTAAATAAAGTGGAGGTAATCTCATGAGCCAACCCAAAAAAGTATTGTTATTGATAGGAAGTCCAAGAGGTGAAAAAAGCAACTCTCATGCTATTGGAAAATTCTTAGTAGATAAATTGGAAGGAAATGGTTTAGTGTCTGAAGAAGCAATTGCCACTCGCTTAGTTAACACGAGCGAAGGCATCGAGAAATTATTGAACTCCGTTGAAAATGCTGACATAATAGTACTTGCCACACCACTGTACATTGACAGTTTTCCCTCGCCAACTATTAAAGCCATGGAACTAATCCATGAAAACCGAAAAGTCATATCGCCATCAAAATCGCAGCTATTGGTTGCAATCATGAACAGTGGCTTCCCAGAAAAGGAACATATGGACACTGCTCTCAAAATCATCCGAAACTTCGTTCAGGAGTCAAATTTAAAGTGGGGAGGTGGAATCCGCGTTGGTTGGGGTATGGCTCTAAATGGTGAACCTCTGGATGAAAAGAAAGGAATGACCAAGAAACTTACAAGGGGTCTTACTTTAGCGTCAGTTAACCTTTCATATGGCCAGCCCATATCAAAAGAGGCGGAAGATTTAGCGTCTACTCTCTTCCTTCCTCCTTTTCTGGCCAAGAGTATGATGCATCTGTTTGGAAAAAGAGGCTGGGACAAACAGGCGAAAGACAACAATGCCAAATCCAAAATGTGTGACCAACCTTATTCAATTTCGTTTGCTGTGCTAAACAGGAGGACAGCCGATGTTTGATATGACTCTGTTCACGGGGATTAGTGACGTAGAGCTCATAGGTACGGGTCTTGCTTTTCTAATTTTTCCAATCTTTTTATTATTGGCTTTGCTGTCCATCCCAATTTGCTAAGACCTCGTCGCGTCAGGGACGTGAATGACCTAGTGGCAAGAGTTCGCCATAATCCGCGTTTACAGGTTGGGCATGTATTGGTGTTGCTGAGTACACCGTTACTTATCGTGGTGGCCCTTAAGTGCATGGCGCTGTCAATGAACGGACAATTGGCTTGGCTTGGACTTGTTGGTGGAGCGATCGCTATTTGTGGAGCGGTCATTCTGGCTGCTGATAAAGGCGCGCTGGGTTTGGTTATAAGCGCTTTTGACACGTTGCCTGATGATGTTTTTGTCAAACTTAAGCCTGGGTTGGTAGTGATGCAAGCTCAAGCGGGCTGGCTAGTATTGTTGCGGGGGCTTTTGCTTTTGCCGCTCGGGTTCGCGTTCCTGTCTATTGCTATGTTCAGCGCTGGGGTTATTCCGGGCTGGCAAGCCATTACTATGCTTATCGGAGCGTTGTTGCTCTTTGCCCCGGATGGTTTTGAAATAATCAGTTTGTCCGCTTCGGTTCTCGTTTTGATTGCCCTAGTGCCGCTCGGACTTCAAATTCTCTTATAGGAAAAGTCTGCAGCTGAGGACCGCGGGAGACGAAGACTAACCACTTCATGGGTTAATGAGGTTTTAAACCCATTTCAGGTAGTGGAACTGTCAGCCTTGAACCTCTAATACCTTGTCAGAGGATTCGCTTAATGTTTTAAGCGCATCCCAGCGGATTCCATCGTGCCTTTTCCAATATTACAGCGTTGGAACTTTATTCCAAAGAATTCTTGGGTTTTGGTTGAGTATTAGAACTGTAGACATAGAATGTTGTAGCCTATCGAAGAAACATCGCAGGTTGTTGCCAAAGAAGTTGCTTAATTATAGTGAATAATTGTGACATTTAAATTTCCGTTTAAACAATAATAGAAGTGAGGGAAGCCATTTGAAAGAGGAACAATTTAAAGTTTTAAAAGCTATGATTGAAGCCACAAGCCGCATGGATCTGAATATGTTTGCTGAAAAGGTGAAGTTGACTCCAAACCAAACTATGCAGCAAATTCAAGAATTAGCAAAAGAGGGTTTTCTGCAAAAAAGCGGAAGAGGATATGGTATTACTGAAAAAGGAAAAGCAGCCTTCAAAGTGTTCACGCCTGTTACAGAAGAAATGAGTTTTCACTTTTACTTTGACATCAATCAGCCTGCAGATTTAACCTCGAAGACGCTGCAAGAGTTTTACAAGGCTATAAAGCAGGTCAGCGCAGGTTCGCTTGAATTTCACCTCTACAGGGGCGACTTTGAAAACTGGCTAAAAGAAGCCTGCAAAGAGCAGAAGCTCGCAGATAAAATTGGAGGCATTAAGGTCACCGGTCTAAAGGGTGAAGAGCTTAGAGCAGAACTCTTGAAAGTGCTTGACGCAAAATACTTCATCCAAGACTTGTTATAGCTTCTTCCGTTTTTCCTTGTTCAGCTTCATCCACCAATCAGGAACCCTAGCCTTTTCTGCATTATCCCAAGAATCAAAGGGCTTAATATCCAAGATTGGCGTGCCATCGACAGCATCCAGACCGCGAACAGTCAAAATGTTGCCTTCAACTTTTAGCAACTCAACTAATGTTAATCCGATGGGGTTTGGTCGAAGGTTAGTTCTGGTAGCGAAAACTCCAAGTAAAGGCATGTCCATTCTGCCTCTCGGATGAACCTTCAAAGTCATTCGTTGCTTATTGGAAATTTGGTTGAGCCAAAAAAGTACAAACAAATGTGAAAAGCCATCAACACCATCTAAGGCCTCAACCAGCTCGTCACGAATGATGATCTGTGAGATTCTGGATTTATCTTTAACCTCGTCGCCGACAGCTTCGGTTTTGACGCGGCCTATAGGGTTCAAAAAGATTTTGTCTTGAGAAGTCATCGGTTAAATACGCTCACTTTTGAGTGAGCCCTAAACCTATATAAGCATTCTACGGAAATCTCGAATAAACCTGCTAATAGAAATCACAAGCTAAAAATCGAAACTTCTTTAACTTCTAAATTTAGCCGCACGATTCGCAATTAATGTAGCTACAGCGCCAGCAGCAACTCCAGCATCAATGTTAACAACTGCCAAACCCAGTGAACATGACTGAAGCATAGCCATCAGCGTGCTTACTCCTTTTTCGCCAAAACCGTAACTATTAGAAGTTGGAACCGCAATCACCGGAACATTAACCATGCCAGCAACCACCGAAGCCAAAGCACCTTCCCTGCCTGCAACCACAATAATAACGTCAACATCCTTCATGATTAAGTCTTTTAGAGGTTGAAGAACCCTGTGGATTCCAGCCACACCCAAATCATACGATGCATAAACTTGACAACCCATTTCTTCAGCAATCACCTTTGCCTCTTCAGCCACTGGAATATCAGAAGTGCCTGCGGTTAAAAGTCCAATCTTTCCACCAGTGCTTTTAACGAAAAGGTTTTTCCTTTTAATGACCACCATTCTTGCTTTTTCGTTAATCTGGCAAATTGCATCGCCAGGCAACGCCTGATTGAGGGCTTGAACTTGTTCTTGACTACATCTGCTCACTATTACTCTACCAGTTTCACTAAGCATCAGCAGGGTTATTTCAACTAGGTCTCTTACTGTTTTGTTCTCAGCTAAAATTATTTCAGGCACGCCTTTTCTGTGTTCCCTGTTAGCGTCAATTTTTGCTATGCCTTCAACTTCAGCAATAGCTAGCAGACGCAGTAGTTTTTCTGCTTTCTCAACAGTTAACTCGTTTTTAGCGGTTTTTTCAAGAATCTCTTTCAACGTGGACATGATTAAACCACTTGCCTCAAGAACCACAAGCAATATATCATTTTTGCTTTTTTAATATTAGCAAGCGGTCGAACAGAATGACTGAATTTTCTACAGTAGTTATGATTGATTGTCAAGTTGCTGGAGTTTCTGGAGACATGATCCTGGGCGCATTACTGGATCTTGGAGCAGATGTAAACAAGGTTACTTCAGCCATAAAAAGTCTGGAGAACGCCGATTACGGTTACAAGAACGTAGTGGTTGATATCAAACAGGTTATGCGTAAAGAGTTCAGAGCCACCAAAGTTGACGTTACATCTGAAGGAAAATCCAGAAAAGACGGAAAACAATTAATCGAAATAGTTGAAAAAACCGCGGAAAACCTCAATCTTTCAGCAAAAGCAAAGCAGTATGCCTCAAACGTCATACACACGTTGGTTGATGCAGAAGCGAAACTTCACGGTCATCATTTGGCTGATGCACATTTGCATGAGGTCGGCTTAGTTGATACTGCCGCAGAAATTATTGGATCGGCAGTTGCCATGGAAGACCTCGGCTTTTTTAACGCTAAAATTGTTGCAACACCAGTCTCCGTTGGCGGAGGATTATTCCAGTTCTCACATGGCACAGTTTCAAGTCCATCTCCGGCAGCGCTATCTATTTTTCAATCAAAGAATTTTCCGATTAAAGGGGGACCGGTCAAGTCGGAACTAGCTACGCCAACCGGAGCAGCAATAATAGTTAATTTAGCAGACGAAGTAAGCAGGTTTTACCCTGAGATGGCTCCCGTGAAGGTTGGTTACGGTGCAGGCGGCAAAGAGTTTTCTGAAATACCTAACGTTCTTCGAATAACAATAGGTAAACCTTTAGAAAACTGCTTGATGAAGGACCAGATTGCCGTGTTGGAAACCAACGTTGATGACGTATCAGGAGAAATCGTGGGACATACCGTTGACAGGCTTCTTGCGGAAGGCGCAAAAGACGTAAGCATCATCCCAATGTACACTAAAAAGAATAGACCTGGCCAAATTATCAAGGTAATCGCTGACCAAAAAGACACTCAACACCTCTCAAATGTACTGATTAATGAAACAGGCACGTTGGGAGTCAGAGTTTACCTCTGTGAAAGACACATTGTTACTCGTGAATTGTATTCTGTCGATTTACTGATTGACGACGTTAAAGAAACAGTAAAAGTTAAAGTTTCAAAAAACAGCAATGGAGAAACCATCCGAATAAAACCCGAATACGACGATCTTAAAAGATTAGCAGAAAAAACTAATAAGCCTCTTAGAGAACTTTCGGAGCTTGCAATCTCGAAGGCAAAAGAAATTTTTAGTCAAAAACCGTGATTTGCATGGAAGAGTTAAATCGTAAACTTGAAGAACTCAAACATTTCATCAAAGAAAAAGGAAAGGACGGCGTGGTAATCGCTTTTTCCGGAGGCGTGGACAGCTCAACATTGGCTGCTGTAAGCCATGGGGTTTTAGGTGAGAAGGCTGTGGCTGTTATAGCTCAATCTCCAACATACACGTCTGAAGAGTTAAGGGATGCTAAAAAAATAGCCAAGGACATAGGCATCAAATTGTATGTGATTGAAACCGACGAGTTATCCAATGAGAATTTTAGCAAAAACCCTGAAAACCGCTGCTACTACTGCAAAAAAGAATTACTCGAATCCCTAATTGAGTTTGCGCATGAACTCGGGTTCAAAGCGGTTTTTGAAGGCACAAACTTCACCGATTTAAACGATCACAGACCAGGATTCAAAGCCGTCCAGGAAGTAAAAAGCGTGTATAGTCCATGGATGATTAACAAGTTTAGTAAGGACGAGATTCGCCAAGTAGCCAAAACAATGGGGCTTAGCGTTCATGACAAGCCTGCATTAGCATGTTTGGCTTCAAGGATACCATTTAATGAGAGAATTACAGCTGAAAAGTTAAGTAGAATCGACAAGGCAGAGCAAGCCGTAAAGGCGATAACTGGGGTTAAGCAAATCCGAGTTAGAGACCATAACGGGTTAGCAAGAATAGAAGTTGGAAAAACTGAAAGAACGCTCTTTTGCAGCGTCGATGTTTTGGATAAGGTGGCTGAGGATTTGAAAAAATTAGGATTCAAGTATGTAACGGTTGATTTGGAAGGCTACCGATCAGGAAGCATGCTAAAAACACTGGACAAAACAGCATAAAAAATTGTTACTGTGTAGCGCTCGCGATTAGCTCAAGCTGCTCAGTCTTAGAAATAAATTGAACAGTTTTTGGCAACTGGCACAAGTACACTCGAGTGAAATCACCTTAACGCTCAAGACGAAGAGACCCTCGTCGAAGAAAACAAGGACTTTTGCCCCAAAGACTATGTATAGGCAGTAAGCTTATAGTCGATTGCTACAAATGCTTCATTGCCTAGAACTATTGGTGGCAGAACATAGTGTACGAAATGTTCCTTTTGCATCAATTTGCCTGTTGATTCGTTAAGGGACCAAAGAGTATTCTTTTCGGTGACAAAAACTGTGCCTTCATTTTGGACCAAGCCGATTGTTTGGCCATAAATGGGTGTATTGTCCTGAATCTGTCTTGTCCATACAACATTACCAGAAGCTAAGTCCAGACCGCAAACAGTTTCATTGAACTGCCGTTGACTGTCGACCCCGAAACCGAAACTCCAGAACAGCATTTGATTTTGACTATCTATTATTACTGGAGACGTCACTATAGGATTATTGGGAGTAACCTGCGAAAACAGGTTTTGGCTATCAACTTTGGTTTTCCACGCTAACGTACCGTTGGTTAAATTAACCGCGTAAAAGTTGCCGTCGGAAGCTCCAAAAAGCAGCAAATTGTTATAGATGGTTGGCTGGTATGTTAAAGCGGTAATATCGTAGCTCCAGAGGGGCTCACCTGAAGTCTGATTTAAGCTGTAGGTTTGGTTGCCGTTCTGCATGATGACTTGCCCTTGATAACTTCCTATAACATTCGGAATCCCGCTTGATACGTTAATTTTAATGTTGCTTTGCCAAAGAATAGCGCCGTCATCGGTATTTATCTTAAAAATATATTGGCTTGACCAGTTGCCGCCCAATGCATAAACAGAATTGCCCTCAAAAGGATTTCCTCCCAACGGGCGTCCGCTTACCGACCATGTGTTGTTCAAATCACTTATGTTCCCATAAGTTCCTGTTTCATACAAAGGAACCGCTTGCCACAGAGACTCTCCTGTAGTTGCATTATGGACACTAACACCACCATCTTCGGTAACTGCAAATACGCTGCCATCCTCAACAATGATGCTGTCAGGAGCCCTTTTCATATAATAAGAGTTACCTAACCACCCTATGAAACTCCACTGGAACTGTCCAGATGTCTCATCTAGGCAGCTAACTGAAGCGAGCTCCGAGCCAACGTAAAGTTTTCCTCCTGATATTATAGGTGTCGAATCAAAGTTACTATTTGTGCTGCTGTTCCAAAGAGATTCTCCGCTGTGGCTGTCATAACAGTCCAAGTTTCCGCTTTCATCTACAGTAAACACTTTTCCGTCATCAGCAGCTAAGCCAGTAGTAATCGCTAAATTTTCAATAGGACGATGCCAAGCTACATGAACGCTTGATTTAACGACGCTTGCTTCATAAATTACTATTGAGGACGCCACTATAACTGCAATTAGGCTTACAGCAATAAAAGATAAGTGACGCCTATTCATTTTGCTCGCTTGCAATTCTTTGTATATTTTGTCTTCTTTAAAAGCTTAACGAGCTCGCAAAGACTACCCCAAATAGGACACACGTTAAGAGTGAGAACTTTACAAAAAGTATTATTCTTCGTTGAAGAATCAATTTATTATGTTGCGTATTGGTCATAGGGGCGCGAGAGCTTATGCGCCTGAAAATACGTTGGCGAGTTTTAAGAAGGCAATAGAAATCGGTGTAGATGCAGTTGAATTGGACGTGAGAAAGACCAAAGATAACCAACTTGTCGTTATTCACGATGCAGATGTTAAACGGACAACTAACGGCAAGGGCTTAGTTAGTGAGTTTACGCTTAAAGAAATCAAAAGCTTTTCCACTGAAGGCGGCGAAAAGATTCCGACTTTGGAGGAAGCATTGGATTTTTTGGATACGAAGGTGAAGGTGTTTATCGAGCTTAAGGAAGCAGGCGTTGAAAGACAGGTGCTTTCGATAGTTCATGAGAAAGGTTTGGAGAGAAGTGTGGTTGTTGTTTCTTTTCTTGAAGATGTGCTCAAGAAAGTTAGAGAATTAGACAAGGATATAGAGATTGGCTTGATTTATGCAAAGCATAAGAACCCAATTAAAGCAGCTTTAGAACTTAAGGCGAACTATCTTCTTGCACTCTACAGATTCACGCATACCGCCAACGTTGAGAAAGCACACGAAAACGGGTTAAAAATGATAGTTTGGACAATAAACACCCCAGAAGAAGTCGAAGAATACGCTAAGAAAGGTGTGGATGGCGTAGCAAGCGACAAACCAGACATACTTATGCGGGTTAATTCGTAACAATCTGCTTTTTAAGAACCTGCTCAATTAGCTCTGCGTCAACTCGGCTTTCATCATTTAATGACGTCAACTGTATCTCGGCGGCCGATTTTACTCCGAAACCCAGCTCTGCTGCCCGCTTGAGCTGGTCCTGCTCAAATATGGCTGCTTCGCCAACTTTGCCCTTAGCTCCATGCATTTTTAGAATTGCTACTCCGACTGCGTCTATAGCCACTCGGTCCCGGCTTGCAAGCAAAAGGTTCGGCTCAACCAACGTGCCCCGGTCAGGACCCCCGGTTGTGAATGCTTTTATTCCGTCCATTAAAACAAAGTCTAAGTTGTAATTGTTGTTTATTTCCGCAATCATTTGCCTCTGATAAGGTGAAGTATGCAGTTCCCACATGTAATCGTACATTCCGCCAGGAACTTTTTTTGCCACTAAACCAACAGAATTCTTCAGCGAAAGCGTGAAGTGACCGCCGAACCTGTGAGTTTTTAGGCAGCAGGTTTGGACAACTTTGTCAGCGTCGTGGAATACTTTTGCCATGTAGAATCCTCTAAGCCAATGGGTATCTTTTCGTTCAACTTTAAGCCAGTCTTCTTTGCCCACGTTACTTAAGACAACAGCCTTAAACCCCAGTTCCCTTGACAGGGCTAAAACGCCCATTTGCTCCAGAACCTTCTCGGTGTCGCCCATACCGCTACGTTCAGCCAAAGTTATCCCGCTTGCACCTGCACCCTTTAGTGTTTCAACGATTGATCTTAAAGTGTCAAGGTGGGTTGATGCTGGAAACGAATCAGCACTGTTATAATTAGCCTTCAAAGCCACTTGCTTCCCAGAATAATCGCCTAAGCCCAACTTCTTGAGCAATGCAGGCACGCCTGTGGCTCTATCTGTGGTTTTGAGAATGAAAACTTCGCCCAAAGGGTTTGCCATAAAAACCAGCTCCATTAGAAAGGTAAAGGACTGGTATGTTATTAATTTTTTACTGCATCACTCTGCAACAACAAACCGTAAGCTCTATATTATTCAATGAAACCTTTTTCAAAAGCGAAGCCATGCGGGCCCGTGGCTCAGTCAGGCTAGAGCGGCGGACTCTTAATCCGTAGGTCGCGGGTTCAATTCCCGTCGGGCCCGCCAGTTTTGTACTAACCGCTCGATTAATGCAGCACCAAACTTACTGTCAACACAATAAGCACAAAGAGAGTTATCAACACGTAATTGCGGTTCTTTTCCCATGCAAAATAGACGACGGAGGAAATTGCTCGAATGTAGGGGGTTAAAATCAGTATTATCAACCCCAGCGTCATAAACATGATAGCGTTCTGTGACCCGAAAAAGTGTTGAATCTGGTCAAAAATGAAAACGAAAAAATTCTGTCCACTGATAAATACAGTTTTGCTTTGGGAAACCTGCTCATTACCGTATGTCCTATAAAAGAGACTTATTCCAATAATTTCTAGCAATACGCTGACGACCACTCCTATTATTAGAATGTAACTTACAACGGTTTCAAGTTTTGATTCGCCGCTGCCTAACCCAGGAGAAGTCATAGCGAGATCACTCCTTTGAACAGCATTTGAATGATTAGTAGCGTAACAATCAAAAGGAAGAGTATTCGGAGGTTTCTATCACGGATTCTATTTAGCAGTCTTCCCCCAACTACTGCGCCGATTGTTGTGCCAACAGCCATTGGCGCCATCAAAGTTAGGTTCAAAAGACCAGAAAAAAGGTAAACGCTCACGCCAGCTAGTGCAGTCATGCCTATTATGAAGCTGCTTGAAGCGCTGGAGACTTTTGAGGGTATTTTCAGGACTTTCTCGTGAACAATAACTTTGAAGGCTCCTGCGCCTATTCCAAGCATCCCCGCGGCAATGCCAGCTACAAACATGCCTAATCCGCCCAGAAGAGAGTTGGTGGCTTTGTATTTTACTACTTGATTTTTAGATTTGTCAAAGTAGCTTCCCTCAAGACCTAGCCGTTTGGAAATTTTGTCTTGTTTCTCTGGCGGAGTATAAACTTCTTTGAATGAGCTTCTAAAGTTAATGAAAGAAGTAAGTAGGAAACCTGCGAATAGGAAATAGAGGAAAACTGGAGCAATTATCACGGTGATTGTTGCTCCCACGATGGCGCCGATGATCGTGAACATTTCAAGGTACATAGCGATTTTAATGTTCGTTATTCTGTCTTTAACAAAGGATGAAGCTGAACCGCTGGAGGTAGCGATTATAGCTACCATTCCGCACGCCACTGCCTCCTTAACGGGGAAACCTAATAAAACCAAGATAGGGGTCAGAATGCTGGCGCCGCCCAGACCAGTAAGAGAACCAATGAGGCCAACAGCAATAGACATCAGAAGCAAGGTAACCATGTCAAGCAATGCTTTTCTCCCGCCATTCGAAATAAACTATTTCAAGCTATTAATTAACATAATTGGAAGTTTGAAAAGAAAAGAGTGTTTTTTAAGGGAACGCAGAATGCAGTGCTTAGCCTTGTTTGAATTCTTCCCTAATCTTCATCTGTCTTCTCTTGAGGTTGTAACTCAGCGAAAACTCATGAGCTGCGTCACGGATTCTCCTTAGCAAAAGCATCATTCTGCTGTTCTTGTCAAAGTTTCTTGGCGCAGACTCGTCGGGCAAATAAATTTCTTCATGTTCCTTAGCCAAGCCGATAAGCGAAATATGCAGTCCAAGCGTTTGCAATGCCGCTTTTGCCGCGCTAACTTGACCTGATCCACCATCAATCATCACTAAATCGGGCAGTTGGCTTTTTTCTTCTACCAAACGTTTGTACCGTCTTGTGACGACTTCGTTGACGGCGGCGAAATCGTCTTGCCCGATGAAAGTTTTGATTTTGAATTTACGATAGTTTTTCTTGTCAGGCTTCGCGTCCTTAAAAGTTACCATGCCTGAAACCACATGCTCCTGCCCCAAGTTGGAAACATCAAAGCACTCAATCACACGCGGTAGCACTGGAAAATCAAGCGCAGTCTGCAAATCAACCAATGCACTATCAACTTCCAAAGTAGATTCCAGGTTTTTCTCCGCCAGCTGCACAAGCGCAAGTTTATCCGCTCGCCTAGGAATCGTCAACGCAACAGGCGCACATCTTTTTGATGAAAGAAACTCTTCTAGGGCTTTTTTCTCTTCATTGCCCTGCCAACAAGGCTTATTTAGCAATATTTCGCGGGGTATTTGGTTGGTTGTGTAGAAAGCTTTTAGAAATTCCTGTTCGATCTGAGGTTGCAGGTCAACGGTGAACTGATTTTTGCCACGCAAAACGCCTCTACGCACACCCATCTGAATCGCCAGCATTTTTTCGCCAACCTGCTTAAACGCCATAATGTCTTGGTCAAACCACCGTTCATGGTCAACAATCTGATGTTGGGTTAAAAGTCTAATGGAAGCGATTTGGTTGCGGAGATCAAGCGCAGTCTCGTATTGCTTTTCTGCCGCGGCGGTTTGCATTTGAGAGCTGAGTTGTTCGATTGTTTGCTGGTAATTGCCGCTTAGAAAAGAGCGGGCTTGCTTAACTTGATTGGCATATTGTTCAGCTGTGACTTTTTCGATGCAGGGTGCAGTGCAAATGTGGATGTGAAAGTTTAGGCACGCACGTTTATGCATGGTCTTGCATGTGCGCAGTTTGAACACTCGCACTACTAAGCGCTGAAGGTCCTGTCGTATGAAGCCTTCAGTGTATGGTCCGAACGATTCGAGTTTGCGTGACACTTTGCGGCTGGTAAGTATCCTTGGAAAAGGTTCTCTTGTGAGTGAGATGTAAGCGAAAGTTTTAGCATCTTTGAGGTCAATATTGTACTTGGGCGTATGCTGTTTAACAAGCTTGTTTTCCAGTAGCAACGCTTCAACTTCATTGTTGACGATGATCCAGTCGATATTTCGAATCCTTGAAACTAGTTGACGTGTTTTCGCTGGTTGGTCAGTACTTGAGAAATAGCTTTTGACACGTGAACGCAGGCTTTTGGCTTTGCCAATGTACAGGATCTCGTGTTGCTCGTCTTTGAAGAGGTAAACTCCAGGGTTCGTTGGCATATCTTGGCTTTTAAAGTCCGAGGGGCATGTTATTTCGATCATGCAGACTGTTTCACTGCCAAACTAATTTCTTCTAGCGAACGGTTAAGCATTTTCTTCAAAAACACACCCGTATAAGACGCATCGTTTTGGGCGACTTCCTCGGGCGTTCCTTGCGCCAGCACTTCGCCGCCAGCAGCCCCGCCTTCAGGACCCAAATCAACCAAGTAATCGCAGCTTTTAATCACGTCTAAATTATGTTCGATGATGTAGACGGTATTGCCGTTGTCAACAAGCCGATTTAACACTTTAATCAACCGTTTAGTATCATCAAAATGCAGACCCGTGGTTGGTTCGTCAAGCATGTAAACAACATGCCCAGACTTGTTTTTGCTAAGTTCACGGGTAATTTTGATGCGTTGACTTTCCCCGCCTGACAACGTGGTTGAGCTTTGCCCAAGTTTAATGTATCCCAATCCAACGTCTAAAAGCGTGGTCAGTTTTCGTGAAATTCTTGGAGTATTCTCAAAGAACTTTGCCGCTTCCTCCACAGTCATATCCAAAACTTCAGCAATGTTCTTGCCCTTATAGAGAACGCTTAAGGTTTCCTTATTGTACCGTTTGCCCTTACAGTCGCTACATTGCACGTAAACATCTGGCAGGAAGTTCATTTCTATGCGCAGAACGCCGTCGCCTTGGCAGGTTTCACATCTACCGCCTTTCACGTTAAAACTGAATCTTCCTTCCTTGTAACCGCGCGCCTTTGCCTCTTTGGTTGAAGCGAAAATGCGCCTAATCTCATCGAAAAGTTTCGTGTAAGTTGCCGGGTTGCTTCTCGGTGTTCTGCCAATTGGATCTTGGTCGATAACTATAACATTCCTGACTATGCTTGGGACATCAATCGATTCGTGTTTACCGACTTTGTCGACCCGTTCCCCGAACATTTGCCGCAACACAGGAATAACAGTCAAATTCATCAGCGTACTTTTGCCCGAACCAGAAACACCCGTAACTCCACACAATACGCCTAACGGTAGCTGCAAGGTGAGGTGTTTGAGGTTGTTTTCTTCTGCTCCTTTAACAGTGATGCAGCCACCGGGTTTGCGCCTTATCGCGGGCACTTCAATTTTTAATTCTCCGGAAAGATATTTGCCTGTGAGGCTTCGCTTATTTGCCATAATTTCAGCTGGCGAGCCCTCCGCGACAACATGTCCTCCATGAACTCCTGCGCCAGGTCCCATATCAACAATGCAGTCTGCATTGCGTATTGTTTCCTCATCATGCTCTACAACAATCAGCGTATTACCTAAATCGCGTAAACGATGAAGCGTGCTTATGAGTTTAGAATTATCCCTTTGGTGCAAACCAATGCTGGGTTCATCAAGAATATAGAGTACACCGACCAAGTTGCTGCCAATTTGCGTAGCCAAACGAATCCTTTGCGCTTCACCACCGGAGAGTGTTCTTGCAGCACGAGAAAGCGAAAGGTAGCTTAAACCAACATTCTTAAGAAAACCCAGCCGCTCGTTGATTTCCTTTAGCACCTGCTTGGCAATGGCTAATTCTTTCTCATTTAGCTGCTCCTGGAGGTTATGGAAGAATTCAACGGCTTCTTCGATTGACAGGTCCGTCGCGTCGATGATGCTTTTATCCAAAATTTTTACGGCAAGCACTACTGGCTGTAGTTTTTTGCCGTTGCATGCGGTGCAGGGTCTTGAGGTCATGAATTTTTCAATGTCTTCTTTTCGCCATGCGCTCTCAGTTTGGCGGTAAAGCCTCATGGTTTGTGGGATTACACCTTCCCAACCTTCACGCATCCACATGCTGGCCCCATTAGACCATTGTCCATTCATGGGTTCTTTGTCGCCGTACAAGAGCACATGTAGTTGCTGTTCAGTAAAATCCTTTATTGGAGTAAAAACATCAAATCCATGTCTTTTACCCACCAACGCAAGCTGCTGAGCCCGCCAGCTAAGATCCATGCTGCCATAAACAGCTAATGCCCCATCCATAACGGAGAGGTTTTTGTCTGGAATCAATAGGTCTTCAGAGATTTCTGTGATTTCGCCTAAGCCATGGCAGCTTGAACAAGCGCCAAAAGGCGAATTAAACGAGAACATGCGGGGCTCAAGGCTTTCAAAAACTATTTCAGGATGGTTAGGGCATGCTCCAAAAGTGCTAAACATTGTTTCGTCTTCAAAGCGCTCAAGCTCCTTCTTCTTTTCCGCTTCAGCTTTTTGGGCGTCGATGACTATCATTGTTCCTTTGCCGACTTGAAGCGCCTGCTCGACAGCTTCAGAAATACGTGAGCGTTCCTCATCAACAATTTTTACCGTGTCAATAACCGCTTCAATCCAGTGCTTCTCATACCGCACAAGCTTTACTTCTTCTTTGATTGAGTCTGAATCGTAAATTTTTTGGTCTGCACGTATTTTGGTGTAGCCTTGTTTTTTGAGGCCCTCAAAAACTTGCTCATGTGTTCCTTTTATTCCGCGAATTATCGGCGCTAGGAAGGTGAGTGTTTTTTCTTTCTCAGCCATAATTAGGCTGGTTATGTTTTCGGGGCTTTGGGGATGAATTGAGCTACCGCATTTTGGACAATGATGCATGCCAATGCGTGCGTAAAGTAATCTTAGGTAATCGTATATTTCGGTGACTGTGCCAACGGTTGAGCGAGGGTTTTTGCTGGTGCTTTTCTGTTCAATGGAGATTGCTGGAGATAACCCGTCAATCGAGTCAACATCAGGCTTATCCATTAAGCCGAGAAATTGTCTAGCATAAGCGGAAAGGCTTTCAACATATCTTCTTTGGCCTTCAGCGTAAAGAGTGTCGAAGGCAAGGGTGGATTTCCCTGAGCCTGAGAGCCCAGTAATCACTATAAACTTGTTTCTGGGCAAGTCCACATCTATGTTTTTGAGGTTATGTTCCCTTGCACCTTTAATTGAAATCGTATCTCTCATAACGTAAACCAGTTCCCTAATCTGCTTCTGTAAATTGTAACCTGTTTAATCATGGAAGATTTCAACCTTTTTGTCCTAAACCCGCATTTTCCTGGTTTAAAGTTCGCTTTCCATTTTCTTAGACAACGACCTATTCAGTTCTGCAATCGCGTCCCTAAGCTCAATAGCCCGCTCGAAATCCAGTTTCTCTGCTGCTTCCCGCATTTTCGCATCAAGTTCAATCATCTGACGTTTTATGTCTGTTTTTGCTAGGTGTTTGGTGCCTTTAATTGTGCCTTCTTTTAGAGAGACGCTCTTCACTATTGTCTTTGGCGTGATGTGGTGGACTTGATTGAAGCGTTTCTGGAAGGAGCGCCTGTGCTTGGTGATCTCCATGGCTCGCTTAATTGATGCTGTTTTCACGTCAGCGTAGAGTATTACTCTGCCGTTAACGTTTCTTGATGCTCGCCCGATGGTTTGGATGAGGCTTCGTTCATCTCGCAGAAAACCTTCTTTGTCAGCATCTAAAATGAAAATTGTTGCAACCTCAGGAATATCTAAGCCTTCCCGCAGCAGGTTAATTCCGACCAAAATGTCGAATTCGCCGACTCGCAGTTGCCGCACAAGCTCTATTCGGTCTAAGCTTTCGATTTCCGAATGCATATATCTAACGCGGAAGCCTTCCTTAACAAGATAATCCGCTAAGTCCTCAGCCATCCGTTTTGTCAAGGTTGTGATTAGGACGCGGTCGCCTCGCTCTATGGTTTTTTTTGCTTCCGCCATTAAATGCTGCATCTGCCCAGCTATGGGGTGAAGTTCAACTTCAGGGTCCAAAAGTCCTGTTGGTCGGGTGATTAATTCCACTGGTGTACCACTTTTTAGCAGTTCGTATTCAGCTGGAGTTGCGGAGACGAAGAGGGTTTTGCCCATTTTCCTCTCGAACTCCTCAAATTTGAGTGGCCTGTTGTCCAGTGCACTGGGTAATCTGAAGCCGAAGTCTACAAGGTTCTTTTTTCTTGAGTAGTCACCGTTGTACATGGCTCGTGATTGCGGAATTGTTTGGTGACTTTCATCAATAATCAGAAGATAGTCTTTAGGGAAGTAATCCATTAAAGTGAAAGGTGGCTCGCCGGACCTGCGCCCGTCAAAGTGTCTGCTGTAATTTTCCATTCCTGCACAGAAACCGACTTCACGTATCATTTCTAAATCGTAGTTTGTCCGTTGTTTTAGCCGTTGAGCCTCAAGCGGAGCAAGATTAGGTAGTCTCTCTTCCAATTCCTGTTTAATGCACTCAAGGGCAAGTGCATGTTTCTCTTCAGGCACCACATATTGGCGTGCAGGGTATAGCGTAAACTTATCAAGCGTTCCTTTAACATCGCCCGTTAACAGGTGAACTTCCTTGATTTTGTCGATTGTATTTCCTGCAAGCTCAATCCTGATAACGTCATTCTCATAAGACGGCACAACATCCACCACGTTGCCTCTGACGCGGAACCTGCCTGGTTCAAGCACCATGTCGTTACGCTCGTACTGCATGTCTACTAGGGCAAGGATGAGTTTCTGCCTTGTGATTTGCTTTCCAACCTCTAATTCGATGGCCATGGTTCTGAAGTCCTCAGGGTTTCCAAGGCTGTAAATGCAACTTATGCTGGCAACTATTATGGTGTCGTTTCGGCTTACGATGCTGGATACGGCGTGCATGCGCATTTTTTCTATTTGTTCATTTACAGTTGAGTCTTTTTCAATGTACATATCTTGGGCGGGCAAGTACGATTCTGGCTGATAATAATCGTAAAAAGAAATGAAATATTCAACCCGGTTATGCGGGAAAAGCTCTTTTAATTCACCGTAAAGCTGAGCAGCCAATATCTTGTTGTGTGCAATAATAAGCGTTGGTTTTTGGAGTCTGTTGATTACGTTGGCCATCACAAAAGTTTTTCCGCTTCCAGTTATGCCTAGAATGGTTTGTTTTTCTTTTTTGGAGAAGTTTTTCACTAACTGTTCTACTGCTACTTCCTGCCCTGGCGAAGTTTGATATGGCGCGATAAGTTGAAACTGCATGTTGCTTCTCCACAAGTAACGAGAAATGTTCCAATGAAGAGATGAATTAATAAGTTTTTTCTAAAAAGTTAACTATTTCAGCCTGTTATTGTTGTCTGCTGGTTTAAGATTTGTGGGCGAAGCATCCATGAAAAAAGAGGAGTTGCGGGGGAAATCTCCACTCGGGTGGTAACATCTGTTATTTTGGCAATTGAAACATTGCCCGACTCTGCACTCACTCAAAACACGCTTTATTTAATATATGACTCATATCATGAAGAGCTTAAAACGTTTCTACCCAAAACACAATTGACATATGCAAAAACAAAACCAACAGTAAACTCGACAATTAAGAGGTAAACACCATTATTAGCAAAATATTCAAGAGAAAAAAGATGCATTCTTAATTGAATGGTTACTCAACGGCTAATTTTCCGAATTTCCCAACGTTAAGCTGAATTTCACCCTTGAAGCTGGTGACGTACCCGTTGTCAATTTTAATGTTATCGCCAACGTTAACTTGGTCAATCTGCTCATTCCACAACGTCAGCTTTACACTGCCTGTCTCGTCTGCAACTACAGCATCAACTATCTTGTAAGTCTCATCCTTAAAACGTGATTTGACTTCTCTGGGGTCACCTTTTTCTACAACTTTTGCTTCAACGCTGACCCGTTTCATTCCATTCTGCAAATCTTTAATTGCCGTCACATTAGGTCACCTAAACTGTAAATTCCCCGCTCCCGGGTTTTCACTTGCAAAAGTAACCTTCAATCATATAAATCTTGCCTAACTACATCCGCGTTAGCTGATAGAAAGGAAAAAACTGGGAAAGATAAGGCTTAGACGCTTTAGTATTGGTTTAAACAAAAAACGCCACGAAAAGCAAGAGCAAAAGCGTAACTGCTATGCTGACAGAGGAAATCAGTATCCTCTTTGTCATTGAAAACTCTGGTTTGAGTGTTCCAACGATTATTGTGCATAAGGCATCTAGCCAAAAGTACGCAATGATGAATATTGCTAAAGTCACAAATCCGAAAGTCGCAGTCGCCGAGTTAATGCTACTTAAAGCGGCTTGAGATTGCGCTGATAAGGCACTTACTGCCGCTTGAGGGTAAGATATTGCTCCAAAATGGTTCAAACTTATGCCGAGCGAGAGATCAAAGGGATAGTAAAGCGGGGGCAAAGTAGCTGCTGCAACAAGATTTACTAATGCTCGAATGACCATTATGAACAAAGCAAAAGCTAAAGCGACGAACAGAGGCTTCCAAAGTACACTGCTTTTTAGCCCTTTAAAGAACAGGTAAATGAACCCTGTTATTAGGAGCCAGCCTAAAATGAACTGTAGGGAGAACGCCTCCAAAGACTCCAAAATGAGGCCCGTGTTGTTGTATTGGATGGGCGTTTGGTATTGACCTCGGAAGAATAAGGCGCCGATACGAATAGTTATATTAGAGCTGGCTGGGTAGTTGAGGCTTAATTTTAGAGCTGTCACATTCCCCCATGAAGGTGAACCGCTGCTTGTCCAACCTTGGGCATTTTGTCCAACGGGGATAGTTAAATTGTTCCAAAGACCGATTGCTGTCGTGCTTGATAAGGAGGAAGTTAAGTCATAATGGTAAGAGTTTGAGGCATTGACTGAGTACAGGGTTAAAGTTGCACTTTGAGGCGCTAGTGCAGGTTGCACCTGTTTTATTGTCATTGAAAGGTTTTGGAAGCCTGATGGGGCGGTGCAGTCCACGTTGAAGGCGTTGTTTAAGGTTGCCGTTATGTTGCTTGTATTTAGAGCATCCATTTCTAGGCTGCTGTTTCCAAATAAACTATAGTTGGTTCCAAGCGTTGCTACGTAAATGCTGTAATTGAAGAAGTCATTGTAATTGTTGCTTAAGGCTACGTTTGAACTGCTTTGCCATAAAGTCGAGTTGATAAATGTTGGTAATTTGTCAGCGGTAGGCGATGTATTCTCCGTGTAGGTTTTCGAAAACTGCACATACTCGTAGCCTATTTGTATACCTATGAAAAGAAGCAGAATTACTAGTGCTCCCAAGTATTTTGGGTTCTCAATTATTTTCTTGAACACTTTCATAGGCGCATAAACAACTTGCGGTATGTCATCGAGAATCAATCTGTTGGCTCCGTCGCTATGTGACATTAATGCGTGATTTATTAAAGTATTTGTCGTTCCATCAAGTCACATATTAAATTTTTGCCAAAGAATCAAGGAAAGCTTTAACTTTTCAAGGGGTGACTTTCTTTGAGCAAATTGACAGACGATAATAAGACATGGCTACTAAGTTTTGTTAGCGGTCAAAACTTTTACAATAAGAAATTAAAAAACAGCGGTGACACTGAGACAGAGTATACTAGAAAACTTAAACACTATTGCGATTATGTTAAAAAAAGCCCTGATGAACTAATCGCTTTAAAGCTTGAGGGGTTACAGAATCCAGCAACAGAAAAGGAATTTCAAGCAGAGGAATTATTAGAGAACTATCTGGATAATGGCGGTTTAACTCCAAACGTACAATTAGGAGTTTTAACAGCGGTTAAGAGTTTTTACAGTTCTACCAGAGGCAGAGACTTAGCTAAGGATACAGGTGAAAATATAGAAGTTCCAGAAGCTAAAAAGAGGAGTCCTAGCGTTGATGACTGTATACAACTTGAAAATGCCATGACTTGCAGAAGAGACAAATTTTTAGTTTGGTTCTTGGAATCGTGCCCTGTAAGGAAAGGAACCTTAAGAAAACTAATTTGGAAAGACCTAAAACCGCTAAATGATAAAGATGTTCCTTATTGGATAAGTGTTGAAAGTTCTAGGTTGAAAGGTCACGGAAAAGGTAGATACAAAGGAACTAAACATGTCGGTTTTCTCCATAGCTATGCAGTTTCAAAACTGGAAGATTACAAAAGAGAACTTACGGAAAGAGAAATTAGTTATAATGAAGACTCTCCGCTGTTCATGTGTTATTATTCTAATCCTTATGGGTCTGTTGTCGGTGGTGCATTAAGGCAGTTTAACGCAATTTTCCTTAATGCTTCGATTGTGGCTTTTGGAGATGACATTAAAAAACACTTTTCGCCGCACGATTTTAGAGACGTGATAAGTACAGTATTACAAAAGCCAACAGTGAAAGCTAACGTTAACCTAGCTAAACCCTTAACCTCTCATAAGCCAAGCGGAATAGAAGCCACTTATGCGAATAATCCAGATAGCGATTATTTGGAACTGTTTAAGATGTGTTTGCCTTATCTGATTCCAGAAACGACAGGGGAATTAAAAGCAGAACTAAACCAGCAGAAATCAGAAAACGAAAAAGAGAAACAAGAAAACGCTAAGACTATTGAAGCCATGAAGGAAGAGCATAAAAAAGATGTGGAAGAGCAAAATAAGAAAAAAGAATCTTTAGCGTTTAGATATTTGAATTGGGTAAACAAAGTTTTTAATCATGTAGAAAGCAACAGCAACCAACAAGAAGAAAAAGAAGACCCTGAAGATTCAGAGTTAGACCTCTATATGTCTGAAGCTGGTTCGGTGCTATTTCCGAACGAAACAGAAGAATATTAGGAGTAAGGAAGTATGAACCAAAACAACAAAAAAAGCGTAATATGTGACTCAATGAAAGGCAAATTAAAGTATTTATTACATCCCAAGTTTAAGCCGACGATAAGTTGTATAATCCACATACTGTATAAACGGGTTTTCAGCTTGAAATTTAAAATTAACTTTTTGGCGCTTTCGCTTATCAACAAGTTGGCTTGTAGTTCTAAGCAAATATGCGTCGCTTCCCGCACCTGAACCGTAACTTACAACCAAGATGCGCTCTTCAGGCTGTGCAATGTCTAACACTGCAGCTAAACCCACAGGCGAACAACCGGAATAAGTGTTGCCGAACTTATTAATTTGAAGCGAAGGCAAATACTGCTCATCCCTGAAACCAAGCTCCTTTGCGATCCTAACTGGGAACTGGGGGTTAGGCTGATGCGCCACAAAATAGTTTAAATCACTTGCCTTCAGGTTAAAGCGTTCCATAAGTTTACACGTGGCTTTGCGGACATGCTTGAAATAAGCTGGGTCACCGGTGAATCGTCCACCATGCATCGGGAAAGGTTCGCCGTCTCTGCGCCAAAAATCGGGTGTATCAGACGTGCACGAGTACCATCCTTCAACTTCAGCGATAACATCATGTTTTCCGAAAATAAACGCCGCACCACCATAACCAACAAACGTATCCAGTTCACCACCAGCGCAGCCTCTGGGCGCCGATTGAGCGTTATCTGCACCAATAACCATGGCGTATTTTATGTCTGACCGCGGGTAGTTGACAAGGGAAACTGCATCTTTAAACATGCTTGTAGCGGCTTTACAAGCAAACTCCGTGTCGACTGCGTCAACGCCTTGAATGTCGCCGTCTTCTTCGCCAAGTTTGAGAACCTGAGCTACCTTTGACGCGATAGGCTTAACTGCATAAGGATTGGATTCTGAGCCCACATAAACTTTGCCAACCAGCCTGCTGTCAACGCCTGAATGAATCAGCGCTAGTTTCCCAGCCTCGACTGCGGCTGTTACCGAGTCTTCATCGATGAAGGGAACAGCACGTTCGAGTCCGCCGCTTTCCTTTATTCGAAACCTTGACGTATAAACGCCGTAACCTACCACTCCGGGGATGTCGTATTCTTTGTTTGGCGTTAGTACGTTGTACTCTTGGTGCGGATAGTACTCGTCGGCTAACGTGAAAGCCAAAGAGATTGTTGGAATCAAGTCGCTTTTACCGACTGAATAGCGCCTTCTAAAACGGGGAACCACTTCTCTTCCCTCAAGGCTTGAAAAATCAACATTGTCATCATCCGTTATCAACTGGTCGGTTAGCCTTCCTGGAACACGGATTTTACCGCCATGAAAAGAAACAATTCCATAAACGAAGCTGGAGAGTTTCATGAACTTGTTTGTAGGCTCATTGACGAAGGTGCATAATTCAAGCTTGCCTTTATCATAAAACAGGTCTATATTATCCATTTTCCCGTAGCTTTTTCTGCCACAGTTGCTACAGTAATCTCTCACTTCAAAATATTCTTTGCCGCAACTTTGACAGCGACTTGCTCTTAACCTGTCACCTAAATAAGAAACCCGTCGCTCTATCGGTTCACTACTCAATCTTTTTTCTCTCCTAGAATACTAACGTAAGCTTTAGTTCCAAAGCCCTCAAACTCTAGCACACAACCACTCTTCGGTGAACCATTACCAATGTTAACCTGACGTTCGCCAGCCTCACCTCTTAACTGGCGGTAAATCTCAAAAATCTGTGCCCCACCAGTAGCGCCTAACGGGTTTCCATCTGCCTTTAACCCGCCATCCGTATTAAAGAAAAGCTGCCTTCCGTTTACTTCATAGAAGTTTTTGTTGTTTTGGCAGCTTTCATATATGTACTTCCAAGCTGTTCCCGGTTCACAGAAGCCTAAATCTTCGAGAGAAACAAGTTCCATCATGGTTGACTGGTCGTTAACTTCGATAACCTGCAGATCAGACAAAGCGGTTTTAGCCATTTGAGAAGCATTCTTCATGGCAATTTCAGCCGCTACAAAATGAGACAGGTCTTCTCTTGCTGAATAATTCAGGTAATCAGTGGCTGAAGTGCATCCCAAAACGTAAATCGGATTGGCACTCAACTTTTTGGCAACTGTCTCGCTTGTAAGAATCAAGGCTGATGCGCCGTCAGAAATTGGGGCGAAATCAAAGAGCCCCAAGGGTTTATGCGCTGTTTTCCTTGCGTTTAGAACTTGGTCAACAGTGATTTCTCTTTGGAACTGAGCATATTTGTTTTTGGTTGCGTTCGCGTGATTTTTAACTGAAATTTGAGCGAGCGCCGTGTTAAGTTTATCAAGGTTCTCGCCTGTTATATTGTGTTTTTTTATGTAAGCTCTCAGCATAAGCTCATGATTTGATTCTGGGGTTCCACCTGCATAGTAGCTCCAGGGGTCTTCCAAAAGCATAAGGTCATCACGTATTTTGTCCCAGCGATCAGTCATTTTTTCTATGCCGCCGACTAGGACCGTGTTGTAAACCCCAGCCTGGATTGCGTGACAAGCAGTTAGCAACGCAGCGCTGAAAGAGCGCGTTACTTCCATAGGCACATGAAGTTCAGTGAGTTCTGATAGAAAGCCTTCTTCTAAGCCTAGTTTATTTGTGATTGGGAGAAAACAATCTGACATGAAACAAGCTTCTAGGCCTTTGCGCTCTACGTTGCATTCGTTCGAAGCGGCAAGCCAAGCTTCCTCAATTAGTTTTTCTGGTTCTTTGCCATAATGCTCCCCAAACTTAGTTCTGCCAACACCAACTATGGCTGGGCGATTTTGCATAGTTACGTTCTTCCCTTTTTGAATAGCAGTTATCCTTTTCTGGAAGAACTATTAAGTGTTTGCCATATTTCCCACGAAAAAAGGGATTAACTAATATTTGCATTAATTGATAATTCAATCAGGCGGTTTACGTGGGGATAGTAAATGGTCTATTTACTGTCTGCAAGAGAAAATTGATTGGGTTTTTATAAATGCGAGTATTTTGAAAGAATGTGATAAGGTACACCACAATGCAAGGGAGGAGGAAACAATTATTGTGGTGAATATAAAAAGAGAAGCGACAAGAAACATAAGAGAAGTTAAGTGTGGATGTCAGAAACTCCGGTTTATCTCGTTTATGGTTAACTTGCGCTTTAAGGTTTTAATCAGGTTCAGCAAGTTTCTGCTTAACTCTACTGGATAAACAGGCGCACCCGTTAACGCCTTATACTCCTTTGGAAGCTTAGACAGATTCCCTGCAGCAGTTGCTCGAATGTTACCCAGCGACGGAAGCTTGTAGATTAATTTGCCCTTTTCCATGACTTTAACAAGCAACGGTTCGCCCTGCACCTTTTCATCAGCCAAGGCAATGGTATCTTTTTCAAAATTTCCTGCCGCGTCCATGAAGCGGTAAACTTGTTTTCGTCCTGGCAAAGTAATTTTGTCCTTGCTTAACTTCATTATAGGCAAAAAGTTGCCGTCAGCAGTCATGGTTTCACAGAGTTTGTAAATCACATCCAAATAAGGTCTATCCGCTGAAGTACCCATTTTTGTCCCTACCCCAAAAGAATCAATTTTTGCTCCCTTACTGAGAAGTTCTTCTATTTTGAATTCATCCAGGTCGCCGCTGGCAAAAATCTTCACATATTCCAAGCCTTGGGCATCAAGGATTTTCCTGACTTTTTTGCTGGTTTGCGCCAAATCGCCGCTATCCAAGCGGACGCCTCCAAGCCTAAAGCCCTTAGCCTCAAGCTCTTTAGCTACAACTGCTGCTTTTTCTGCGCCTGAAATGTCATCGTAAGTGTCTATGAGAAGCGTGGACTTGTTTGGGAAAGTTTTGGCGAAAGCTCGGAACGCAGCAATCTCTTTTGAATAAGACATTATAAATGAGTGCGCCATGGTTCCGAAAACTGGAATGCCATAGGCTTGGCCTGCTAAAACGTTACTTGTGCCTTGGCACCCAGCGATGTGGCTGCTTCGCGCCACTTTCATTCCAGCGTCAATGCCGGGTTCTCTTCGCAGCCCGAACTCAATCACTGATTTTCCCTTGGCCGCGTGCACTACCCGAGAGGCTTTGGTGGCTATCATAGTTTGCAGGTTGACACTGTTTAGCAAAAAAGTCTCAACTAGCTGAGCCTCAATTATGGGCGCCGTAACACGGATTAAGGGTTCATTTGGAAACGCGATTGTACCCTCTGGAACAGCCCAAACATTACCCGTAAACCTGAAACCACACAAATAATCAAGAAAATCCTCTTTAAACCCCTGTTTTTTCAGGTAAGACAAATGTTCTTCTGTGAATTTAATATTTTGCAGGTACTGCAGGGCTTCTTCTAGTCCTGCAATTAGGAAGTAGGAGCGGTTTTCAGGCAGCCGCCTAATAAACAAGTCGAAGGTTGCAGGCTCAAAATTCTTGTTATCAAAGTAGCTTGCACACATGGTTAACTCGTAAAAATCTGTGAATAAGCTCATGTTTTCCTCTTTAAGGTAACCGAGAAAAGATTTCATGCGCTAATAATTGAATGCGAAAAGATTTAACGTTTTCTAAGCACGGGCATGATTGTAGGTGTTTTTGGCTTTGGGGTTTGAAATTGACATATTAAGCCTAAAAATCATTGCGAATGGTTTTTGTTTGCCGTCAATGTATACTACTGAGTAAGTGAAGTAAGGTGCCGATGATTTCACGCTTTGATCCATGGCGTTCTGGGCTGTGTACTTGTCCGCCGAAGCTTACTTTTAACCCTTACACTGGATGCGACCACCAATGTATCTACTGTTACGCTTCCAGTTACATTCCGAGCTTCAGCGATTGCAGACCCAAAAAAGACCAGCTTGCGACTTTAAAGCGAGAAGCCGCAAAACTCAACGGCGAAACCATTTCAATAGCCAACTCATCCGACCCATACCCGCGTGCCGAGGCGTCCGTTGGCTTTACAAGGCGGTGCCTTGAAATTTTGGCGGATAGCAACTGCAAAATACAAATAATAACTAAAAGCAACATTGTGGTAAGGGACGATGATTTGCTAAGCAAGGTTCCGTCAACTGTAGCGTTAACCATAACCACAGATGATGATAACATAGCAAAACTTATCGAGCCATATGCGCCGTTGCCATCTCAACGACTTGGAGCGGCCCAAGACTTAATCAAATCGGGCATACCTGTCTCAGTGCGAATAGACCCAATCATACCCTTCGTAAACGACCAACCGCAAAAACTCGTCGCCGCCCTTGCAAGCATAGGCGTTAAACATTTAACATGCTCAACTTACAAGGCTAAACCAGACAATTGGATGCGACTTGCCCAAGCCATGCCTAAAGTAGCAAAGAATCTGAAACCGCTTTATTTTCAGCAGGGCGAAAAAATCTGCGGCAACACACTTTTGCCAAAAGAATTCAGGTTCAAACTTCTAAAAAGCATTCGTGTCTTGGCTGTTGCGAATAATATGAAGTTTGGTGTTTGCAGAGAAGGCTTACCCGAGTTAAACACGGCGTCGTGTGACGGCTCTTGGCTTATGCCTAATATCAAAGGAAAGTGATTGGATGCAAAACCGCGTCGTCATGTTGGTTGATTTCGACTATTTCTATGCGCAATGCGAGGAACTACGCAACCCAACCCTGAAAGACAAGCCAGTTGTCGTAGGAGTCTATTCAGGGCGCACCGAAGAAAGCGGTGCAGTAAGCACCAGCAATTACATTGCCAGAAAATACAGCGTTAAATCTGGCATGCCCTTATTTCTTGCCAAGCGGAAACTTGAAGGCACAGACGCAGTTTTCTTGCCAGTTGACCACGAGCACTACGACCAAATAAGCAATAGAATAATGCATATTCTCCGCGGCTACGCAAGCAGTCTGGAGCAAGTAAGCGTTGACGAAGCTTATATGGATGTTACAGAGCAAGTTCAAGGCAGCTTCGAGAAAGCAAAGGATTACGCCGAAAAAATAAAAACAGAAGTCAAAGATCAAGTGGGCATTTCTTTCACAATTGGCGTTGGACCAAGCAAGCTTGTCGCTAAAATTGCCTGTGACAGCCAAAAACCCGACGGCTTAACGATTGTGAAGCCTGAAGAAGCGAAGGGTTTTCTTGCGCCGTTGCCTGTGGACCGACTCTTAGGCGTGGGAAAGAAAACTTCGGCAAAAATGGATTCCTTAGGCATCAAAACAGTCAGTGACTTAGCAAATTATGATGTGCAAAAACTCTTAGCGATTTGGGGCAAAATCTTAGGCATCTACTTCCATAATGCCGCTAATGCAATTGATAATGAACCTGTTCAAGAGCAGGGTGAAGCTGAATCCGTAAGCCGAATCGGTACTTTGAAGCAGGATTCGCGTGATTTAGGGTTTATTTTGCAGAAAACAGACGAACTAACCGAAGATGTTTCAAAAGAGGTTGCGGAGAAGAACTTGAGCTTCAAGCAAGTTGCAATTTACGTGGTCCTGACTGATTTAAGCAGCAAAAGCAGATCGATAACACTTGAGCAACCAGCAAAAGACCAAGAAACAATCAGGAAAAACGTAAAAGAATTATTCGGAAAATTCCTAAGCGAAACTCAGCTTGAAGTTCGAAGAGTCGGGGTAAAAGTCTCAGGCTTCAGCAGGGAAGAACTGCGGCAAAAACAGCTAACAAGTTTTTTCCAAACAAGCTAAAAATCAAAGCAAACTTTTTTTCCCAGTAAACCCACATTTTAAGTTGGGCCAAATTTTTGTCTTGTGAAGAGCGAAAGAAAAGAAAGTTGCCACCAGACCAATCTGCTACCGGCCATCTTTTACGTTGGGGCATTGATCATCCAGGCATAACTTCAACTAATCCACAGCTTAAACTTGAAACCTACACATTAACAATCGATGGCGAAGTAGAAAACCCAGTGAAGCTAAGCTGGAATGACTTCATGAAATTACCCAAAACCTTCTCAACCAGCGACTTCCATTGCGTTGAGGGTTGGAGCGTTGTGGATTGTAAATGGGAAGGCGTTCATATTCGAGAAGTCGAGAAGCTTGTTAAACCTAAAGAAGTTGCTAAAAGTGTAACTTTTGAATGCGCTGACTCGTATACCACTTCGCTTTTCCGAGAAGAACTCTATAGCATTGATGCGCTTTTAGCTTACAAGCTAAATGGGGAAGTGCTGGAGGAAGGGTACGGGTTTCCAGTGCGCCTTGTGGTTCCGAGCAAGTACGCGTATAAGAGTGCGTTGTGGGTGGTACATTTGCGGTTTACTCGCAGCAAAGAGCTAGGCTTCTGGGAACGAAGAGGTTACAGTGACAGCGCAGACGTGTGGAGAAACGACCGTTTCAAACGCTAATTAAGAAATGCTGTTTAAACATAACAATCCATTTTCATAATTTTTATTAACAATGAATTTATTGATGCATAAAGTCGCTTTTAAAATCGGGGTAACATTTATAAGCTTACTTTAGTATTTGGCTGGACTCTTCAAGAGGTTGAAAAGTATGTCTCAGAAAAATAAAGCAAGGCACCTTTCAAACTGCCAGATGGCCGCCGAAAGCGCAGTTATAGCAATGGCTGATGGCACCTCAAACGTGCCTATGCGAAAACGAAAAGAAGACGCAAAACAGATTCTCTACTTAAACAGAATATAAAGCACAAAAGGCTTGCTTCTCTAATATCACGAAAACTTTTGGCAAAGTTGAAGTCTTTTATATTTGACTATCCATCAGTTTTGATGAAAAAAGGGGCCAAACCTTGAACTACACCGAAGCCAAACTTGGAAGAATCTTCATACTCAGACTCCACCAAAGCGAGCGCTTACATGAAGTTATAGAAAAATTTGCTGCCGAAAAGCAAGTTTCAAGTGCACTCTGCTTCTTCTTAGGAGGCGCAGAAGACAAAAGCAAAGTTGTCGTGGGACCAAAAGACGGAGTAACTCTTCCTCCTGAACCGATGATTATGCTTTTGAAGGGAGTGCATGAAAGCTACGGTGCAGGAACAATCTTCAACGATGAGCAAGGCAAACCGAAACTGCACATGCATGCAAGCTTTGGAAGAAATGACACAGCGGTTACAGGATGTGTTCGCATGGGAGTGGATGTATGGCAAATAGGCGAAATAGTCATTTTGGAATTGGTCAGTTCTTCAGCTAAAAGAGTTAAAAACAAGGATACAGGTTTTGAATTTTTAGAAATCGGCTGAATTCCTGCAGAACTTTTATTCAAATATAAAAGAATTGGGCATCGAATGAAAGAGATACAGGCAACATGAGTTATAAGCCAGATTCAAAGCTTAACCTCTTTAAGGACACATTAAAGATGGGAACCAGAGATTCTTCTTTTTATCAGTTTGAATTGCCGTTCTAAGTTAAACGTTAGCGGTAAATGTTGTCCGAAAGGCTGGCATTTCCCGTTTACAATTGCTTTAGCTATCGCGTCAACGTTGGGCTCAGAGTCAATAACCGTGTAGGCGTAACCGATTGTTGGACCATAGTGCGCGTCGGTTCCGCCCACGCAAGGAAGATTAAGCTTCTGCGCTATTTCTCCTGCCTTTTTCTTGCAGCGGTTAAATGGAAACGCTGAAGCATTGAGGGTTTCCACAGCGTCAAATTTTGCGTCCGCAACATGCCTATTTAAGCTGCCTTTGAACCAAGCGTAGGGGTGAACTGCAATAGCTATTCCGCCCGCCTTATGAATTCGGTCAACTGTTTCCCGTGCGCTTAAGCCTTTTGGAATTAAATCTTGAACGTTCAGAGCAACTATGTGTCCGTCCGCGCTCGAAATCTCCATGCTGGGGATGATAAGGAAGTCTGTTTCTTTAGCTATTTTGCAGCTGCCTTCAATCTGGTTGTGATCTGTGACAGCCACAGCATTCAAGCCACGCTTTTTGGCGTAAAAGACGAGCTCTTTTGGAGTTATTAATGAATCCTTGGAGTAGTTTGAGTGCACGTGAAGGTCAGCGTTAATTTGCATTAATTCGCCCCATTTTTATTTGGGTTGGCTTGCCAGTTTAGCTCTAACCTGAGCTAACTGTTCATCCAGTTTTGCCTCATCAGTTTCGATTTTGTGGAATAGCGGTTTTGGCTTTGCTATTTTATGCCCAGCTTCAAGCGGTTTTACTGCTTCGTTCCAGTTTCTTTCGTTGACGTGTCCTGGGAGGTTGAGTGTTTGCCAAAGCTGTTCGGCCGTATCAGGGATGAAAGGCGCTGAAACCACCGTGATGGCTTTCACTACTTGGGCGGAAACGTAGAATATTGTTGCTGCTTTTTCCTTGTCAGTTTTCATCAGGTTCCAAGGTTCCTTATCGTTAAGGTACTGGTTTCCAACCCGGCTTATTGCGATTAGCATGTTGGCAGCAGACTGAAGCCGCGAACTCTCGATTTCCTGGGCTACAACTTGCACTTTCTCTTTGACTGCCTGCAACACAGCCTTGTCGCTGCTATTTAGTTTAGTTGAATTTGGAATTTCACAATCAAATTTTGAAGCAATAAAACTCAACGTTCGGTGAATAAAGTTGCCGAAGGTGTCGTTTAAGTCCGCATTGATTTTTTCGATGAAAGCGCTCCAAGTGAAGTTGGTATCTTTGCTTTCTGGTCTTGTGGCGATTAAAAAGAAGCGCCAGTAATCCACTGGAAACATCTCGAGCGCTTCATCTATCCAGATGCCGACGCGTTGGCTTTTTGAGGCCTTTTCGCCTTTGAACTGGAGGAATTCGGTGGCGGAAACGTTCCATGGCAGGTTATAGCCTACTCCTGAAGCCAACAGCAAAGCAGGCAGAATTATGGTGTGGAATGGAATGTTGTCTTTGCCTACGAAGTAGAGGGTTTTAGCTTGCTTGTTAAACCAGTATTCACGCCACTTTTCCGGTTGCCCCATGCGTTGGCATTGCTCAATGGTTGCTGAAACATAGCCTAAAACGGCGTCAACCCAAACGTAGATTGTTTTGCCTTCGGCACCCTTGAAAGGTGCTGGGATACCCCATTCTACGTCTCGGGTAACGGCTCGTGGTTTCAAGCCTTCTTTTATCCAGTTTAAGCTGAAGTTTTTAACGTTTGCTTGAAGCTGCTGATTATTCTGCAGATACTCGGTTAAAGGCTCAGCAAGTTTTGAGAGGTCAATGTACCAGTGACGTGTGGTTTTCACTGTGGGCTTATTCTTGCAGATTACGCAGTAAGGCGCAACCAGCATGGTTGGCTCCAAAAGCCTGCCACACATGTCACATTGGTCTCCACGCGCTTTTTCGCATCCACAGTATGGGCATTTGCCTTCCACGAACCTGTCAGGCAGAAAGCGTTGGTCATGCGTGCAGTAAAGCATCTGTGTCTCTTGCTCGAAAATGTAACCGTTCTTTTGGATTTCAAGCAAGATTTTTTGAACAAATTCTTTATGCACCGGGCTTTCAGTGCTGGTGTAATTGTCAAAGGAAGCGTTCCATCTGCGAAAAAGTTCGGCTACGCGGACGTGATTGCGGTCAGTTAACGCTTTAGGCGTAATGCCTTGCTTTATTGCTTCAACCTCGATGGGTGTACCATGCGTATCTGAACCGCTTACCATCAAAACGTCGTCGCCCCGTAACCTGTAGTATCGGGCTGCAACGTCAGCTGATAAAACTGAGCCGACAAGGTTGCCTAAATGGGGCGTGACGTTAATGTATGGCCAAGCGGATGTAACTAAAACTTTTTCAGGCAAATGTATCTCCAACAAACCGTCAGTACCGCCCTTATTAAAATTACTAGGCTTATGACAGGCAAAGCTGACAAATTACTCTACAACTTCTTTTTTGCCAAGATTATTGTCCTAAATAACTAAGCATTGGAGTAATAAAGCAAGACAAACATTTGTAATGCTTAAATTTTCCAAGTTGCACTACCCGTAGCTTGAGGTTTACACGGTTGCCTTATTGCCGAATATGCGGAACTAAACTGGAAGAGAATGCGCGGTTCTGCCATAAATGCGGGACACCAGTTGCCACTTTTACTTCTACACCTCCTTCAGCAAGGCCCATGGAGAAAAACCGGTTTCTGGTACCAGTCATTATTTTGATAGCTGTAGTGACCATAGCGGTAATTGTGGGTGTTTTCATTTTTTGGACGTTTTACTCTGGTAGTTTTAACCAAGCAAACGGAACAAACAAAACAAACGGTAACGAGTTAAACTTCAATTTTCAAGGTGGAATGGCAAAAGCAAACTTTATAGCCCAAAATTTGATGGATAAAAGCATCCTCATCCATACTTTCGCAAAAGGATTGCAACATACTAATCCTTAATCGCTCTCGGCATAAGAAATTAAGCGTAAACATTTTTAAATGTAGATCTCTAACTTTAATGTAAAAGAAGTGATTTTTTGCCTGAACTAAAAAAAGTAACGATGCAAGAACTTGAAGAAAGTAACGGGAAAAATGGTAAACCAGCCTACTTCGCCTATAAAGGAAAAGTTTATGATGTCTCGGAAAGCGGCTTCTGGCTTGATGGAGACCACTTGGGAATGCACCAAGCAGGCAAAGACTTAACTGAAGAATTAGAGATGGCTCCACATAAGGAAGAAAATTTTCAGAGAGTTAAGCTGGTAGGCGAATTAGTGTAAGCAAGAGAAGCACCATTAAAAGATAAATTGAAGTACAGAGTCAATCCTGTGCAAATCATCAATTATATTTTTTGCATCTTTAACGCTTAATGACTTACGCATCTTGTACATCCTGTGTATTGTTTCGTATAGGCTATCAAAAACAGTTTTCACGTCTAAATCGTTATTCATGCCATTCTCGAAGACAGAAACGACAGTGCCGTTGATCCGCTTCGTCTCTGTCTCGGTACTGGAATTGACTGATTTTTGCTTTTGCAACTCTTTAACCATGCTTTTGAAGGAATCCAGTTTTCGACTAGCTTTAGCCAACTTTTCAAAGGTAAAGTTTAGTTTTTCCCTGTAGGGTCCGTATGTAAGAAAGAACCTTAAATGTTCGCCACTAAAACCTTTCTTTAAAATGTCGCTTGTGTAATATACGTTGCCGGTGCTTTTAGACATTTTTTTGCCATCAACAAAAAGGTGAGCTCCATGAAGCCAGTATCGCGAGAACTCTTTGCCGCTAACGGCTTCTGCAATGGCAAGTGTATAATCGTGATGTCTAACTAAATTGTCGATTCCGCCGCAAGCAACATCGATTGAGAAGCCGAGATGCTTAGTGACGATAGCAGCGTCCTGAATATTCCATGCTGGCCTGCCGCCGCCAATCGGTGCCACATAACAGACGGCTTCTTGTTTGCAGCCATCCCAAATAATAAAATCTCCCATGTTCCAGGGTGTGCCAGGGTACGTGTCTTTGTGGAAGTGACGTTTCTTTTTAGGCCACTTACTCAGGTCCAAATGCGCCAGTTTTCCAAACCCATCGAATTTTAAGGGTTCAAAATAAACATTTTTTGCGCCCTCATACTCGTACCAGTACGCGTAGCCTTTCTCTAACAGCTGAGCGATTAATTTTGCCGCTTGGTCCACAGCCGAAGAAGCCCTTATGCCGTAGTCTGGCGTTTTGATTTTCAGGAGCTTGAAGTCTTGGAAGAAGACGGCTTCGTTTTTTCTTGTCAGTTCTTCTATGGTGAGATTTTCTTTTTTTGCTTGAGCTATGGCTTTATCTTCTACATCTGTTAAGGTCATTAGCCGTGTAACCTTGTAGCCCAAGTATTCCATGTAGCGTTGAAGTATGTCTTCGAAGAGGAAAGTTCGGTAGTTTCCAATGTGTGCTTGCTGATACGTTGACGGACCGCAAGTATACATTTTAACCTGCATGTTTTCAGCGGGTTTGAATGGCTCGATTCTTCGTGTAAGAGAATTGTATAAATTCAGCAAATAGCGGGCTTCTCCACTTAAGCTGTAGGCTGCTGCTCTTTTTCCAGATCCTTTAATGTGTTTTTTGCTTCTTCCACATGCCGTTGAGTTTGGGTTTGGGAATTGAAAATGTGCCTGACAACGCCTTGCTTATCAATTATGTAAGTGACTCGTCCGGGAAGTATGCCTATACTTGAGGGAACACCGTACAGTTTGCGCACCTTGTTACCCTCGTCGCTTAGCAGTATGAAGGGTAAGCCATAATGAGTTGCAAAAGACTTATGAGACTCAACACTTTGCCCACTTACGCCGAGTACTTCAGCACCCAAATTTGTTAGTTCTTCGTAACTATCTCTGAAACTGCATGCTTCTCTTGTGCAGCCGGGCGTTTCATCTTTGGGATAAAAGTATAAGACTACGTTCTTTTTGCCCAAGAATTCTGAAAGCGTTACATTGTCCCCCATTTGCGAGGGAAGCGTGAAATCTGGCGCTTTATCGTCAACTTTAACAGACAAAAAATCACCAACTAATTACATATTAGATGGCTATTATTCTTTTCGCCTTATCCGTTAGTAGGCTGTCAAATGTTATAAGAAACGAAAGCTTAGTAGAAGCTATGGAAAAAACATTATCCGCCGCTGGTCATAAATGTCAGGCTTTATACTTCGCTGCGATGGGTGTTCCGATTGTTTTTCTGCATGGATTATCTTATACGATGGATATTTGGCAGCGCATTGGAGTAACTGAACTATTGATTGAGAAGCGGGTGCCTTTTTTAGCTTTAGATATGCCTTACGGTTTGAGAAGCCAGTGCCAACCTAAAACCAGAAACCCCGAAACTAACGTGGCGGTTGCGGCTGAGGCTGTCAAGAATGTGTTCGGTTCAGCGGTGCCTGTTCTTGTCGGCGCCAGCATAGGTGGAAACATAGCATTAAGGTATGCAACTCGGTTTCCAGTAAAAGGCTTACTTTTGATTGCGCCTGCTAGAGCTCTGGACGAAGATTTACTGAAGTCTTATGGCAAGTTTAATTTTCCAGTTAAGATAATTTGGGGTTCACAAGACAGCTTCATTTCAGGGGAAGAAATGAGAACCCTATCGAATAAACTGCATAACGCTAAACTTTTAGTCTATAACGGCGCGTCACATTCAGCATATAAAGATCAACCTGAACTCTTCAAACGAGACCTGCTGGAACTTTACGCTGCTGCCGAGCGAACATGATTTTACTTGGGCAAAGGTTTTGCAGCAACAACGTAATGGTAGCTTCCCACATCTTTAACGCCTTCAATTCGGAAGCCTGCCTTTTTGATTAAGCTCGATGCATGCTCTTCGCTGAATCTAATTTTGACTGGCGGTCCAAAAGACATGTCTTGTTTTTTCCAATCCAAATCAACCAGCCGCCCATTAAGTCTTGTCATTTGTTTCGCGTTTTGTAGCACTTTGACTGGATCAGTAAAATCGTGAAGCACCATGCTATAGAAAACAAAATCAGCGCATTTACTACAGAAAACCGTTTCTTCAGCCTCGCCAACCTTGGCAATAAGATTTTCCAAGCCCTCTGTTTTGGCTTTGCAGCTTAGTTTTTCAATTGCGACAGTGTCTGAGTCCACGGCGAAAACTTTCCCTTTTCCACCTACCTTTTTGGCTGCTAAAATGCTGAAGAAGCCATCGCCACAACCTATGTCTATGAACGTCATGCCCAAGTGTAAGTCTTGCAGGATAGCCTCGGGAGTATACCATGAGCGTCTAGTTGCTTCGTCGAGGGCGAAACCGCCGTGGCAGACCATAATGGAAAACCGCTATGTTATGGCTGAAGGAGTTCTCTTATTTGTTTCTCATGCGTTTGTTTTGTCGTTAGCGGGTAGATTTCGCGGTCGCATTCAAAAAACAAGGGGTCTTGACCTATGATTTTTGAAAGTTTCTCGTCAGAATCAACGTTCACAATCAACATGCTGCCCTGCTGCCCAATTAGGTGATAGTATACTTCAAGCGTCTTCTCTTTCTCCAAGTTATCAAAGTACATGAATTGCAGTGGAAGCAGTTTAGCCCATTTCTCTATTGGAACCTCACGTTTTACTTTTTGTATGATTAAAAACTTCATGTTCATCCTTAAAGAACAGTATGTGTTTTTGGGTATAAAATCTTTTTTTAAATACACAAAAAGAACAAAAACGTTTAAACAAAAATTTTTTTAAAAAATAAGAAAAAGATCGGCCATTTCATGTTCGGCGCACTTACTCTTTCTTTTCTCCGCCGTGCATCTTCCACATTTCCTGCATCCGCATAGGCATCTTAGACACCGCATCTTTGGCTAAATCCAGCAGCTCCTCGTTTACTTCAACCTCTATTGTTATTTTCAATTTGCCTTTCTTTTCTGCCATTTCAGTCATGGAACCACCTCCTGAACGAGCTTAATTGTTTGGGGAATAAGTTAGCGAGAAGATGAATCGCCTGCATGCCAGTTAAATCTAAATTGATTTCAATTCGGTAATGGTATTTGCCCAAGCGTTTAGTTTTAGTTTTGTAATTTCCAATTGCTCCCGCTTCCTTGAACCTGTGCAACTGTTGATTCATCAATATAGTTATGGCTGTCGGTGCCAGAGGTTCAAAAACAAAAATAACTCTTAAAAGAACGCGAAAAGCACTTCCGATAAGTGATTCAGATACGGACTCTTCCTTAGTCATTTTTCATCCTTCGAAAACATCAAATTCCTTTGTTTGCTCCTATTAGAAAGAAGCAAGAACTTAATTATAAACTAACGGGCGCGATTTTTTAAGGTTGTGTGACTGTCATAACCCAACAACAAGGCGACTTATTTTGGCGCTTGAAGATTTAAATTGGCAAATTTACGGTTGCAGAAAATGCAGGCTTTGGCAAGGAGCAAAACATGGTGTACCAGGCGAAGGACCATTAAATGTTAAGGTCATGCTGGTAGGGCAGAACCCAGGAGCTGACGAGGACGAAACTGGCAGACCCTTCGTTGGGAGAGCAGGAAAATTTCTAACTAAGGCACTATCTGAGAATAGCATAAAACGTGAAGACGTCTTCATAACCAACATCGTTAAGCACATTTCTCCACAGAACAGAAAACCCTACCCCGACGAGGTAGCAGCATGTCTACCCTACTTAAACACTCAAATAAGCGCTATCAAACCAAAAATAATCGTACTGCTTGGCGCATCGGCAAAGGATACCCCACGGTTAGAGGGCATAGAATACATGCAAGTTATTCATCCTTCAGCAGCCATGCGTTTCAACAACATGAGAGAGACAAGTTCAGAGGACAAGTCGCTGAATTAGCAAAGCGAATAGCAGCATTTAGCAATTAAACACTTGGATCTTAAAGAAACAAATTGGAGACAACTTGCCTTTAAAACCCTCACCACAATAACTACAAAAATAATCTAGAAAACCATAGCAACCTAAGAATAAACTTACTTTCAATTTGAAACTTTTATATATTGCAGATGTTAATTCACTGGTGAGTGTCATGGCTGAAGTTTGTTCAACATGCGGGCTTCCAAAGGACTTATGCGTTTGTGGAGAAATCGAAAAAGAGCAGCAGAGAATACGCGTTAGACTTGAAACTAGAAAATTTGGCAGACCAACTACCGTTATCGACGGCATGGAAGATAAAAACATAAACTTAGCAAACATTGCGCAAAAACTAAAAACCTTTTGTGCATGCGGCGGAACCAGCAAAAATGGTCAAATTATGTTGCAAGGAGACCACCGAGACAGAATACGCGACTTCTTGATCAAAATGGGTTACCCCACAGAAAACATCGAAGTCCAATAGAGCGCAAAATCGGAGCAGCAGTGCAAATTGACGAAAAAAGTAGACGATATTCGCAAAGTATTCAAATCGATCAAGCATCGAAAACGAACGCAGATATATTGTCCGAGATGCTGTAGCCCAAAGTTAAAGCTGACAAGCAGTCTAGCTGTTTGGTTAACGGGTGCACAATATTACTGTGAAGAATGCGGTTACATTGGAACCGTAGTTATGGAGCTTGAAGAAGAAAAAGAAGAAACTGATGCTTGATTGAAGGAAAAAAAGGGTTTAATCGGGCAACTCAAGATTCAATTGTTTCTTAAGTGTCTTGTAGCGGTTGCGTACCGTTACTTCAGTTACGCCAGCAGCTTCAGCGATATCTTTTTGAGTCTTTTTCTCGTTGTTCTGCAAGCAAGCAATATAGAGGGCAGCAGCAGCTAAACCCATTGGGTCTTTTCCAGCAGCAGCACGTTTACGTCTTGCTTCTCTGAGAATTTGGATGGCTGCACCCTGTGTTTTGCCTGAAATGCCAGTTTTTTCCGCGATTTTAGATACATAAGTAAGTGGGTCAGCGATAGGCATGTGAACATCAAGCTCACGTAGCAATAACCTGTAGCATCTTGCAACGTCTTTCTTATCGACAAGGCTAGCCTCAGCTATTTCCCGCAGTGTACGTGGTGTTCCGCTTCCACGGCAAGCAGCATAAAGTGCAGCAGCAGCAATAGCGGCGATTGATCTTCCTCGAACAAGACCTTTGTCTAGGGCTTTTCGGTAAATTACAGCGGCTTTTTCTTTGATTGGTGGTGGAATGTAGACTTTGTCGGAGAGACGGTCGAGTTCTGCCATGGCTTGGGCTAGGTTTCGATCGACGGATGAGTGTACTCGGCTGCGTATTTGCCATTTCCTAAGACGCCACATTTGGAGCCTTGTGGATAGGGGCAGTTTTCTTCCGAAAGCATCTCGGTCAACTTGGCTAATGGCTGTGGATAAGCCTTTGTCATGAACAGAGTAAGACGTAGGGACTCCAACTCTGCTTCTTGACGCTTTCTCCTCTTGGGTAAACGCACGCCACTCTGGCCCTTTATCCATCATTTGCTCGTACAGGACTAAGCCGCAGTCGCCGCACACAGTTTCTCCCGTGTCGTAATCGTGAACTAGGTTTTCGCTACCACACTCTGCGCACTTGTCAGACAAGCGCGTTTGTGTTTTTATTTCTTTTTTGCTCATTTTTTATACTCCCTTTTAACATGCGTAGAACCGTCACTATGGGCCACTCTGGCTGAAAAACAGTACATCCGGCCCGCGCAAACTAAGAGGTTGGATATTACTTCTATTTAAGCTTTGTGGTCTTAATAAAGCTATTGTACATTTTATTTAACAAATTTATGCACAAGTGACATCTGGCCCGATGGAGATTAGTCTAAAAAAACGTTAATTAAAAACAAAGTACCAACCAACGTCTCTCATGAAGAACGCTTATTAGGATAAAAAATGTCCTAAAACTCTAGCTTAACAAAAAAGAAGTCTTGCAGCCCGGTGGTGTAGTGGTCAAGCATAGCGGGCTTTGGACCCGCCGACGAGAGTTCGAATCTCTCCCGGGCTACATTAAACCATAGTTAGATCGACTTTCAAACTCTCGGGTAACCATTGAAATCTACCCTTCTTGGAAGCAAGTGCCGACGACTACGCCACAATAATCCTAGTAAGCATAGCCCCTTCAACCGTATACAACAAAAATAGACAAGAAGTCCCGCGCCAGAAAAGATCAAGAAGATAATATGTTGAACTGCACTTTGAGACATTGTTTTTCAAACCACTCGAATCATAACTTGAAGCTACAGCAATTACTATTAAATTGTTGTTTAGTTTCTGCACTCTTTCATCTGAATGTTGGCGTTTTTAATGGACAAAAAAAGTTCTGAACAAGCGAAGCCTTAATTTGTTTGCTTTAATTCTTTTTAGTTATGCGAAGATTGCACATTTTTCTCATTATTCTAACAGTAGCCACGGGCATTCTTCTTAGCCTTGTCGCAATCAGCCTATATCTATCTGCCACCACGCCGTCTTATTATCAGTCAAGTTGGATGGGGCAGATGTGGCGGAGCATGGGCTTAGGTAATTCATCAAGTAGCGGAAACAACGGCGGAATGGGAGGAATGATGGGCGGCAACGGCACTGGAACCTCAGCAACAACTGATTTCTGGATAATCCCCATAACCCTAATAGCGGCAATAATAGTCGGCACAATAGGCTTTAGTTTTTACATGGTTCTCCCCGAAATTAGAAATACCAGAAGAACCTGCGAACCCTCAAAAAACGAAACTGTCTCGGCAATACAAATAAAAACTTCAGGCACAGACAGTCCTATTTCAAATGCCACTTCTAACTCTTGCGAAGTAATCTTGAAGACCATGTCGCCTGAAGAGCAAAAAGTTCTCACTGTATTAATTGATCATCAAGGTAGGTACCTGCAAAAGTACGTCGGAAAAGAAGCGGGACTCAGTCGACTTAAAACCCACCGGATTGTAGCTCGCTTCGCAGAACGCGGAATAGTCACAGTAAAACCGCTGGGAAACACAAATGAGGTTACGATCTCAGACTGGGTTAACGGCTCAAAGACACAAAGCCCCAACTAAATGCTTCAGCATGTTCACAAAAACTGTTTCACGACTATTTCAGACAATAATTATATCACCGTTGACAAGTAGAATAACAAGGTAAAGACTATGCAAAGAGATTACGATATCCAAGTGAATAGAGGAAAGTTCCCAACAAATAAAAACCATGCTCTTGCCACATCTCTTAGCTTTAACACATGACAAACAACAAGTGAGCACATGTTTGCCTATTTAGTTAAAGCCGTAATTATCTCAGTTTTTTGTGGCGTTAATAGCCTATCTTTCAATTGACCATCTCTAAATATCAGAATACTAGGTATGCTAAGAACATCATAATCGTGACAGTGTTTGAGGTTGAGAAATCCATTTCATAAAATCCAGCGTGTCCAGCTAACTTGTCAGCTACTTCCGTATAAACCGACTTAGTTACTTTACAGGCAGGACAAGTTGGAGATGAAAAAAGAACCGCCACAGTCTTAGACGCATGCAGAACCTTTGAGGCAAAATCCACATCATAAATAACATTCACATTGCTTGGCCTTTCTTTTCGGAATAGACTCTTGAGTTTTGAAGCAACACTAGGATACTGCTTATACGCAATTTGGTAGCCCACCCGCTCAATAGCTGCCTCTATATTCAACAACCCAACCAAATCCGAATCATAAATGACTTTCACAGTTTTTGTCATGTAGTTAACTCGGGTTTCTTTAACTCCGTTAAGCTTCAAGATCTCCTTCTCTATTGGTGAAACGCATGTTGAGCAATCCATCTGCACGATTGGAATAAGTTTCATCGTGAAGATTTTCTCATTGTCACTCATGATTATTTCTCCGGTTTAAAGCGCCTTAGAAGAAGTGAATTTGAAACCACTGATATTGAGCTAAATGCCATAGCTCCAGCTGCCAACACAGGATTCATAACAATACCAATTGACGCAAGTACACCTGCCGCTATTGGAATAAGCGCTGCATTATAGCAAAATGCCCAAACAAAGTTTTGCTTAATCTTTGCATACGTTTTCTTGCTTAGCTGAATCGCAGTCACCACATCCATCAGGTTATTCTTAATCAAGACTATGCCGCCTGTTTCTACTGCAATATCAGTTCCTGACCCTAAGGCAATTCCCACATCTGCCTGTGCTAAAGCCGGAGCATCATTTATGCCATCACCAACCATAGCAACAATTAAGCCTTCACTTTGAAGCTTCTTGACCTCTTCAGCTTTTTTATCAGGTAAAATCTCAGCCAAATAACGATTAATGCCCGCCTTCTTAGCGATAGATTCCGCAGTTCTCTTATTATCTCCAGTAATCATTATCACTTGAAGATTCATCGATTGGAGTTTCTTAACTACATCTCTAGCGTTATCTTTGAGTTCATCAGCAACAGCAATTAAGCCGATAACTTGCTTGCCGGCTGCTATGTAAATTACGCTTTTTCCTTCACTAAACAGATTCTCAGCGTTCACTTGGATTGTTTTGCCGACTGTTACGCCTAGTTCTTCAATAAGCCTCTGAGTGCCTATTATGATCTTTTTGCCTTTGACTTTGCCTCTTAAGCCTTTTCCTGGAAGAGCCTCAAAATCTTCAGGCTTCTCTAATTCAATTTTTCGGTTTTTTGTTTCGCTAACAATTGCTTGACCTATGGGGTGTTCTGATAAGTTTTCTAGTGAAGCTGCCAACCTCAGCAGTTCTTCTTGATTATCTCCAACAATGTCAGTAACAACGAGCTTGCCATTGGTTAGAGTGCCAGTTTTGTCAAAGACAATTGCTTGAAGCTCTCTTGCTTTTTCCAGGTATTCTCCACCTTTTATTAGTATGCCGTTTTGGGCACCTTTGGCAGCTCCTACAAGTATTGCAGCTGGCGTGGCAATGCCCATAGCGCAAGGACAAGCAACTATAACTACGGCTATGAAAGCTGTTAAGCTAAAGCCAAAGCTTGCACCAAACCCAAAATCCCATAGCAAGAAGGTAATGACTCCGATAAAGAGTATAACAGGCACAAAATAAGCGGATATTCTATCGGCTATTCTTTGGATGGGTGCTCTGCTTAATTGGGCATCATTTACCATTTGCACAATCTGGTTAAGAGTTGTGTTCATGCCAATGCGGGTAACTTCAATTTTTAGGGCACCTTCCTTGTTTATGGTTCCGCCAATAACTTGGGCGCCTTTTTCTTTCGTTACAGGTATGCTCTCACCAGTAACCATACTCTCATCTACAAAAGAAGACCCATCTACAACTACGCCGTCAAGTGGAATTTTTTCGCCCGGTCTAATAAGGAGCATTTCACCTGGCATTACTTTCTCAACTGGCATTTTCTCCTCTGTTCCATCCTCTCTTATCACATTTGCAGCAGCAGGCTGAAGATCAACTAGCTTACGTACTGCCTCAGAAGCACGACCCTTAGCGACTTCTTCTAAATATTTTCCGATTAAAATTACCGCTAAAATAAGTGCTGAGGCGTCAAAGTAGACATCTGGGCTGGGCATTAAGTGGGGCAGAAAAGTTACTAGTGTACTGTAAAGCCAAGCGGTGGTGGTTCCAACAACAATTAGTGTATCCATGTTTACTGTTTTGGCTTTGGCTGCACCATACGCACCTCTATAGTATCTGTAGCCAGCTATGACCTGAACGGGGGTTGCTAGCAGAAAAAGCGAAAAGTTAAGCGGCAAAAATGGGAAGTGGATAGAGAAGAAGCCGAATAAGAAAGTTAACACGCCCAGTGTAGTGCTTAAAATAATTAGGCGTCTTAGGTTTCGTCGCTCCACGTCAGGTTGAGTAAATGTACGCAAACATTGTTCGCTACAGAAATAGTAAGTTTTCCCATCAACAACAGTTTTAAAAGCTGTTGTTTCTTCGTCAACGTACATTCCGCAAACTGGGTCCCGAGCCAAAATCTTCCCCCCTGCAATCTACCCTATAGGATGATAAACTGTTATATTTATTATCAGACATTTGTTCTTATACATCAAACTAACCAAACACAAATTGGTGACATTTTCAGACTGGGTGAGTGGGCTCCAAATAAACCGCTTCAGCACCATTAAAAACTGTTTCACGACTGTTTCAGCCAACTTCTATACCATCCGCAGCCATATGTGTATTATAGAGGTTGATTGATATGAAAACTTTGAAAATAGTTGCCGTATTAACCCTTGCAGCATTGGCCGCTGCATTGCTAATTGCGTCGGCGTATGCCTACACAGGTGGACGCATCGGCACGTCCGGCACAACAAACTCCCCTACCACCCCAACATCCTACGGAAGCTACACCGGTGGAATGATGGGCAACGGTGGCATGATGAGAGGCTACGGATACTCTGCGCCAATTGACACAGTTCCCCAACAATCAGGCACGCCTTCAACTACAACGCCAACAACACCATCAAACCAATACCAAATTGGAGGACAGGGCTGCAGAGGCATGATGAGCAGAATTCCATGAACTATCAAAAGCTACCTTTCTTTTTCCGTTTAGGATAAAAAACAAAAACTTAACAAAATTAAGGAGTGATTAAAGTGTGTGGGTGCGGGTGTAGCTGTGGTTCAGGATCTAGTGATGACAAGACAGAGGTCATTCATGAAGTTGTGATGATCCCGTGCCGATATTGCGTGCGCTGGCAACTTTAATTTTAGGTACCGAATTTGGTGTAAGTATTTAGAATTCAGAATTCTTTTTAGTTTAACACTGACCAATTTTGACTATGAGCCGAGCAAATGCTCTTCAAGATTCAAATTCAAAGGTTACTGAGACCACTTTTCAACCAACATTGATTGTGGGCACTTCTGAAAAAAAGGATAGTTTACGTATTTTGCATGTTGATGATGACCTGGGTATTCTAGAAGTTTCGAAACAGATACTTACAACGGAGAACAATTTTGAGATTGAAAATGCCTTTTCCGTTGATGAAGCCTTCGAAAAATTGGAAAAGCAGACTTATGATGCTATTGTTTCTGACTATGAAATGCCCATAAAAAATGGCTTAGAATTTCTAAGAGAGCTCAGAGAGCAGCACAGAGAAACTCCTTTTATATTGTTTACGGGAAAAGGCAGAGAAGACGTTGCAGTTAAAGCCTTGAATTTGGGCGCAGACAGCTACATCAACAAAAATGGTTCGCCAGAAACAATTTACTGCGAATTGGCAGATGCCATAAATAAGACTGTGGAACGCAAAAAATCAAAGCAGCTGCTTGTCGAATCAGAGATGAAGTATCGCACGCTGGTTGAGAAATCGCTTCAGGGAATATTAATTACTCAAACGTCTCCGCTGCGACTGGTTTTTGCTAACGAGTCCATGGGTAAAATCCTGGGTTATTCTACTGATGAGTTGAAGTCACTTTCGCCCCTAAGAGTTGCAGGACTAATATATGACGAGGACAAAGCTGTTTTCTTTAGCCGTTTAGAAAGCCGTTTGCATGGGGAGCCAGCTGACTCAAGCCTTGAGTTTAGGGCAGTGCGAAAGAACGGTTCAATTGTCTGGCTGGAAGCGTTTGCAAGCCGCATTGAATACATGGGACAAGTTGCGGTGCAGGGCATTTTTCTGGATATTGATGAACGCAAGAAGGTCAACGGGATTTTGCGTGAAAGCGAAGAGAAGTATCGAGAACTGGCAAATTGTTTGCCGGAGATTGTTTTTGAGACCGACTTAAATGGGCAATTAGTGTTTGCTAATGAAAGGGCGTCTGAAATTTCTGGCTATTCTCATGAGGAACTTGAAAAAGGAATGAATGTTCTGCAGTTTCTTGCCCCTGAAGACAGGGAAAGAGCAATGAAAAGCATTCAGCGGTTGTTAGCGGGAGGCAATTATGTTCCTGCCGAATACGTATTCGTGCGGAAAGACGGGACCACTTTTCCGGCACTTATCACGACAACTCGTCGTATTTCCAAAAACAAAGTGACAGGGCTCAGAGGCTTGGTCTTAGATATTACTGAGCGCAAAACGGCTGAAGAAAGTGTGAGAAAAAGTGAGCAGAGGTATCTTGAACTGGCCAACTTTTTGCCGGAGACTGTTTTTGAGACCGATCTAAATGGAAATATTACCTTCTTCAGTCAAGGATCTTTTGAGTTAACAGGCTTTACAAAAGAAGAACTCGAGAAGGGCAGGAACATGCTGTCGTTCGTTGTTCCCGAGGATCTAGAAAGAGCAAAAGAAAACCTTAAGAAGGTATTTTCGGGAGAAAAGAGAGAGAGTAACGAATTTACGCTTTACAAAAAAAATGGCGACACTTATCCCGCGATTGTTAGTGCAACGCCCATTTTTTCCGAAGGCAGAGCGATTGGGATTAGAGGGCTTGCAATAGACATAACCGAGCGAAAGAAAACTGAAGAGGCAATTAGACTTTCGGAAGAAAAATACAGAAGCCTCTTTGAAAATGCATCTGATGTTATCCTGACGGGCGATTTATCTGGAAAAATAATATCGATAAACGAAGCTATTAAAAAATATGGCTTTGAGAAAGAACAGGTTGTTGGGAAAAATGTGAGCGATTTTCTTTCGATTGAGGATGGTGTAAGGCAGAACAAGAATTTCCCAGAGGTAGGTGATGGAAAATCGCTTTTTGGGGAACTTGCAACAGTTATCTCGGTTGGGAAAAATGTTTTTGAAGTTAAGACGGACCCTTTAAGAATCAAGGGTAGAGTTGTTGGTTTCCAAACGATCTTGAGAGACGTGTCAGAACGCAAAAAAACCGAAGAAACCCTTAACCGAACAATGAATGAATTAGTTAGTGTAAACGAGAAACTCGGAGTTGTAGGTAGCTTAACTAGGCATGATGTTCGAAACAAGCTTTCGGCGGTGACCGGAAATGCATATTTGCTCAAGAAGAAACACGCGGATCAGCAAGACATCGTGGAAGGGTTGGGAAAAATGCAGCAGATTTGCAAAGAGATTGACGCGATTTTTGAATTTGCAAGGATTTATGAGCAGTTGGGTGTCGAAGAGTTAACATATGTTGATGTGGAGAAAACGCTGAACGAGGCTGTAGCGCTCTTTTCCAGTCCATTAGGCTTAGAAGTGATTAATGATTGCCGTGGACTGACTTTGCTTGCCGATTCCTTCTTGAGACAACTGTTCTACAATCTGATTGATAATTCCTTGAAACATGGTGAAAGAGTCGCCAAAGTGAGAGTATATTATGAGAAAGTAGATCAGAATAAGCTGAGTGTGGTTTACGAGGATGATGGCGTGGGAATTCCTGCTGAGATTAAACCGTTGATTTTCAAAGAAGGTTTCAGCACAAGCGGCTCAACGGGCTTCGGGCTGTTCTTAATTAAGCAAATGATTGAGGTCTATGGTTGGGATATTCAAGAAAATGGCGAACCCGGCAAAGGAGCAAAATTTACCATAAAGGTTTCCAGGATTAATCAAAACGGAAAAGAGAAATTTCAACTTGCACGATAAGTTAACTTTTTGGTTGCCTTTGTGTTCTCCCCACACTTCAACTGCAAAACTATTGAATGCCCAGTGCCAACCACTCTACTCCGCGCGACTTATTCACCCAACTCATCTATTCGCGCTAGTTCAGAAGTAAGATTCTCGATTAACATCTTAACTTCACTGAAAAGGTCTCTTTTTGTCAATGCTGGAGATCGTATTTTGAGAAGTGCAGGCACGATTTTTACTATGCACTAATTTGTAGGAGTTTTTAGCGGTTTCAAAGTGTGCCTTATCGAGTTTGAGGTCCAGCGACCCCATTAAAGAGTCAATTTCCTAAATAGACGTCTCATTAAGTAGCATTACTGAAATTAATACCTGTGGGCTTTAGGTTTTCTGGAAGCCATAACATGTATATAACATGACCGCTGAAAATGGTCGAACTCTCGGGCACTATCAAAAAGAGAGTAAAACGTAGCCATTTCAATCGCATTCTAACGAGAAATCACTCGCAAATTGATGGTACTTGAAAAATGTTTGAACGAGAGTAGCGCGCGCTAACCCTAAAAGCTTCCAAACTTTGACTTTCATAAACATTCTCCAACCTTTTCTTTTAAAGCAAGCGTGTTTAACCTAAATAGGCTATTCATGTATAATTCCCTTCTTAATGGCGATTGTTTTCTTATGAAAAATTAAAACTGTCGTTTGCTCGCTTGCCTCATGTTCAACTGATTTGCGATTCCGCTGAAGATGCGAAATCCTAAGAATACAGAATGACGAAAGACCAAACGTGCTTAATTCTCTCATATTTGAAATGACCCAGCTGAACGGGACAAAATGGCGCGGTAATATCGGGACAAGGCAGCGCGCGATATTTACACACAGCTAAATTGCAGACGGTAGAATTTAGAAGTTTGTCATAGAGGATAAGTCTTAAATCTGCATAGCTTAGAAACAGGCTCAGAAGAGAGGAAACATTATGTTAAGTTTCTTTGCAAGATTTGTTATTATCGTTATTGTTGTGGTTTCAATTGTAGATGTTATTGGATTTTATGCGATAATGAATAGCCCAAAAATACTGACCATCCCTTTTGTTATCTTAATGATAATTGCCACGATAATACCGATAGTGATTAACCTCTGGTATTGGTTAGTGCTGAAGAACACCAAATGGAAGCACCTACTCCCTTGGGATAGGTAACTAAACATTAGTGAGAAGAAGCTGAGTTTGAAGATTCCGATTTTTCTTTTCTGAAAATCTTAAATCTACATAATCTTTTCCTACCAACTCTTAATAGCAAGTGAATCAGGTTCACCTTTTATTTTATGAAGTAGACGTGTGCACAATTCGTTTTTTATAGTTTGTTAGCTAAGTTATCTTTGAGCAGGTTTGGGCTGGTACGCGTGTATACCATTGGTTTGGTGTCTTTGCGGGTTCCATGACCATTGTTATT
>JBEKNP010000006.1:0-60796 GCA_049522695.1 Bathyarchaeia archaeon
GTCTTGGCAAGCTTTCTGAAGGCTCCCCTAATGTCAGGAGATAGCCTCACAACATCACCAAACAAACAATTATGCATGCACTAAGAATAAGAGTGTAACGTTAGCAAGTTGACTTTACATTAATATATCTTGAAAATACCTGTGCAATTCCTCAAAAAAGTATCGGCAATTTGCTTCAATAATTAAATGCGCCAACAAATATATGCCACCTGTTACATGTAGTTCTGGGTTCCAAGGGAGCAGTGCCTATGAAATATGACGTAATAATCGTGGGTGCAGGACCAGCAGGCATCTTCTCAGCGCTAGAACTAACAGAGAAAACAAACTTAAACGTCCTGATACTCGACAGAGGAGCAGACATAGACAAACGCAAATGCCCATCCAGCCGAGGGTTCGAATGTGTCCATTGTGAACCATGCTCAGTTCTTTCAGGCTGGGGTGGAGCAGGCGCTTACAGTGACGGAAAACTAACTTTGTCAACAGAAGTTGGCGGTTGGCTAAACCAGTACGTTTCAACCAAAGAGCTCCAAGCTCTGGTGAAATACGTAGATAGCGTCTACCTAAAATTCGGGGCAAGCGAACAAGTTTACGGCGGAGATAGCGAAAAAGTAGATGAAATCGAACGTCAAGCGTCACTTGCAGGTCTAAAACTTATCCGGCAAGAAGTTCGCCACATGGGTACAGAAAAATGCTTAGAAACGCTACATCGAATGCGCAAAGAACTTAACGACAAAATCACATTTCGACCTAAAACTGATGTGAAGGGCTTAATCGCTGAAAACCACCTCATCCAAGGAGTGGAAACAGTAGACGGCGAAAAAATCATAGGCAAATACGTCATAATTGCTCCTGGCAGAAGCGGCGCAGAATGGCTTCAAACAGAGGCTCAGATTCGCGGATTAAAAACCATAAACAACCCGGTCGATATCGGTGTACGCGTTGAAGTTTTAGCTTCTGTCATGGAGAACCTAACTAAAGCGCTATATGAGCCAAAACTAGTTTATTACTCACGACTCTTCGATGATCAAGTCCGAACTTTCTGTGTGTCACCTTACGGCGAAGTCACCACCGAATCATACGATGGCGTCCTAACCGTTAACGGCGGAAGCTACGCTGAAAGAAAAACTGACAACACAAACTTCGCCATTCTAGTCAGTACCTCCTTTACGGAGCCTTTCAAAGAACCTATTGCTTACGGAAAATATGTTGCCAGACTTTCAAACCTTTTAAGTGGAGGAGTGATGGTTCAGCGGTTAGGTGATTTGGTTACTGGGCGCCGCTCAACTCCTGAACGCATTTCCAGAAGCGTGGTTGTACCAACTTTGAAGAACGCTACACCAGGCGATTTAAGCTTTGTTTTGCCCTACCGTTATTTAGCCGATATCCGTGAGATGCTTCAAGCCTTAGACGTTATAGCGCCAGGAGTCCACTCAAGAGATACGCTGCTCTACGGTATAGAAGTCAAGTTTTACTCTTCACATTTACAACTAAACAATGCGTTGGAAACAAAAATCCAAAACATGTTCACTATCGGCGACGGTGCAGGTGTGACACGCGGTTTAATTCAAGCTTCAGCTTCAGGCGTAATAGTCGCTAGAGAGATTCTGAAACGTGAACATTTAGGGGCTTAAACATGGCTAACATAGCTCAAGAAATCAAGTGCAGTCACTGTGGCGCTCCAGTTGAGTTTAAACCAGGAGAAATAATTGCTACCTGCAAATACTGTGGCTTCAACACTGTCATCGAGACGGGGCAAGCATTCACGTTTGAGCATTCGCTTATTCTCAACAGGTTTGACTTAAAAAGTATAGACGGGCCGATTGAGGATTGGATGCGCGGCGGTTTCTTGAAACCAGGTGACCTCGCTCGGAAATCAAAGATTGCTGAAAGAGACTTGGTTTATTTGCCGTTTTGGGTGGTTTCGGTGGAGGCTAAGAGCACTTACAAGGGCATATTCGAACGCATAGCTCCAGCCATCGTTAAAGAAGGCACAATCTCAAAGGAATATGAGTGGCTGGTTTTGGCACGGGAAGCTTCCGGTTTCCCAACACGTGAATACCTGGTTCCTTTGGAAGGGAAAATCCCCTTTGACTTCCGCAAAATCGAAGGCTTTGCCAAGCTATTAAACAGTGAAATGGACCGTGATGCCGCCTTAGAAATTGCCAAGCAACAAATCGAGGATCACCATCGTTTCCTTCTTCAGCAAGACGTGGATAAAATAGTCGAGATAAAAACCGAAGTCACCGCCAAACAAGAGGTCTATTTGCATGCGCCCGTCTGGTTCATTAAATATGAGTACAAAGGCAAAATTTACCAGTTGATAATCGAAGGAACCGGTGGAACAGCCTTAAAAGGTGATATTCCCTCTTCCAGATTCTAAGCTTGACATGTTCTAACAAACTTTAAAAGCGACCTTTTATTATCAACGAATAATAAAAAAGGCGGAAATGTAAAATGAGCGATACAAACGATGAATTATCAAAGGTTCAAGGTCAAATGTCCCTTCCTGAGCGGATAGCCTCTTTTATTCCAGGTTTCCGAGGTTACAAAGAGAAGGAACTGCGCCGCGAAAGCGATAGACTAATCAGGAATCACCTGTACCTGAAACTGTCAATTGAAAAGAACGATCTGAGGGAAATTGAGCAGAAGTTAGCTGACCGCCGCTACTTCGACGTCCTGACAGACATGGATCGCTTATTAGCTAAGATGGACCGTGTTGTTGAGAAAGTTAATCATGCTTCTTACGGGTATAGCGGCTTTTTTGATGCAGTTAAAGTCAAAGAGGAAAATCTTGACCATATGATAGATTTCGATAATAAGCTTCTAGACGGAATAAACGCATTGGCTACCGAAATTGACGCTTTTAAAGCAGATTTAGCCAGCGGCGTAACTACGAACTTAAAGACCAGAGTTCAGAATGTAACTGACAAGCTTGAAAGTTTAGAAAACACGTTTGATCAACGTAATGAAATAATCTTAGGAGTGAGTTAAAATGCCACAAGTAATAGAATGGGTAAATGCAGGCGCAGACGACATAATTTACAAGTACCCAAACGAAGACATCACATGGGGCGCTCAACTCGTCGTGCATGAGTATGAAATGGCAGTTTTCTTCAGGGACGGCAAAGCCTATGATGTTTTCAATGCTGGCAGACACACACTGACAACGTTGAATCTGCCTTTGCTTACAAGTTTGCTAACCCATATAGCAGGATTCGGTAGCAACAAGCCATTTAAAGCGATGGTCATCTACATTGCCACCAAAGTTTTCAATGGCAAATGGGGTACAAGTGCACAAACCACCGAGTTGGCTCCACTTAAAGTGTTTGGACAGTTCCTATTCAAAATCGAAGACGCATCGCTGTTCGTTAACGAAGTCGTCGGTGGACAAAACGCCTTTACAACGGAAGACGTCAACAGCTTTCTACGAGGTTTCCTAAATGAAAAGATAATTGCAGAACTTTCTCACTACGACTTAACCACTGTCTTCACTAGGCTCCAAGAGACATCCGTGATCGTTAAGAACTCGGTCTTAGATTACTTCAAACGCTTAGGCATCGAGCTAACAGACTTACGTTTCGAAGGCATCGACACAACGCCTGAATACCGTGAACGGCTATTTTGGCTTAAAACTGGTGGAACTCCAGCCGACACAGTTCTGCGTATGGAAACCGTGAAGAGTGCAGCGCAGTCTCTAGGTTCATCAGGCGGTGGCGGCGGAGCAGGCTTAGGCACAGGCATGGTGCTCATACCTCAAATTATGAATCAGCAAGGTCAGGTTCAGGCACAAGCGCCCACAGCTGCCCTTGTGATATGTCCTAAATGCGGTGCGCATGTTCCAGCTACATCCAAGTTCTGTCCTGAATGCGGAACCACTCTTACGCCTCCATCAGCTGCCACAATAAATTGCCCGAAATGTGGCCACTCAATTCCAGCGAGTTCCAAGTTCTGTCCTGAGTGCGGTGCAACAATAACGTAGGATGACGTAGTAATGTCTGAAAGTAGACGACAACTCCTCTCAATAGGCGTTTTCTTCATAATCGTAGTAGTCGCCATACTCCTTTACTACCCAGCAAAAGTATTCGGCGCTTGGGATATTTTCCCCACAATCTTCATTCTGTTTGGAGTATGGCTCCTAATCATGGCAGCCATGAGAGCTCAAAGTCCGCAGAAATACGAACGCACACCATTCGGTACGCTGGAAATGGGTGTGATTCTGATGGCTTTAGGTGGTGCTTGGTTCCTGTACAGCATAAGCTATGTTTACTCGGTAGCTTTACTGTTGCTTGTGCTCGGCGCCATAGCCATTGCTGCAGCCTTAAGACGAAAGAAACCTTGAGCCTTTTTTCGGCTCTAAACATTTTTCTATTCCAATGCACAGTCACAATTGCAGAAGGCTCAACTTTATGAGTGAAGAGACGATTGGACGCGGCACATGGTACGATATGATGGCCAAGAAAGTAATCGACAGAGAACGCCAGCTTGGCAGAAGCACGGATAAAATCAGGACTGAGATGGGTCTTGGCGCCTCAGGCTTCCCGCACATCGGCAGCTTAGGTGATGCTGCGCGCTCGTATGCTGTCACGCTTGCTTTGAAGGATTTTGGTTTTAATTCTGAGTTGGTTGCTTACTGCGACGACAAGGATGGCTTACGGAAAGTTCCGGTTGGGTTATCAAAGGATTTGGAGAAGTATCTTGGTTACCCAGTGTCCAGCATTCCTGACCCGTTTGGTTGCCATGAAAGCTACGGTAAACACATGAGCTCGCTTCTGCTTGAATCTCTGGATAAGTGCGGGATAGAATACCGCTACTTTTCAGCTAATGATGTCTACAAGAAAGGTTTACTGTTAAACGAGATTAGAACCATACTGTCTAATGCCCAGGCAGTAGGCGAAATTGTTAAACAAGAAGTCGGTCAAGAACGCTACACAGAAGTTCTGCCTTTCTTCCCCGTCTGCAGCAACTGCGGGCGCATCTACACTACAAAAGCCTACAAGTTCGACCAAAAAACAGACAAGGTCTCCTACAAATGCGAAGGCTTAGAGATTCGCGGCAGACTAATCGAAGGCTGCGGGCACGAAGGCGAAGCAGACATAAGTAAAGGTGAGGGAAAATTAACTTGGAAAGGTGAATTCGCTGCCCGCTGGAAAGCGTTGGATATACGGTTTGAAGCTTACGGAAAAGACATCGCTGATTCAGTAAAAATCAACGACCGAATATGCCGTGAAGTTCTATGGTTTGAGCCGCCTTCACACGCAAAATACGAAATGTTCCTTGATAAAAGTGGAAAGAAAATATCCAAATCAGCTGGCAACGTTTTCACACCGCAAGTGTGGTTTCGTTATGGTTCTCCACAGTCGCTGCTTTTGCTGATGCTTAAACGGTTTGTTGGGACACGAAACTTGGGCGTGTCAGATATTCCATTGTACATGAATGAGCTTGATTACCTCGAAGACGTGTATTTCAGCAAAAAACAAGTCGGCGAAAAAGAAGCCACGAAGCTTAGAGGTTTATTTGAGTACTGCTATGTCATGAAGCCCCCGGCTAAGCCGGGTGTTCACGTGCCCTATAATTTAATGGCGTTTCTGGTTAAAATGGCGCCTAAAGAATGCGTAAATGATTACGTGACTGAGAAACTGCAAAGCTACGGTTACCTGCAAAAAGGTCAAGCTTTGGATGCTAACTTGAACCAGCGTATTGAGTACACTTTGAACTGGATTAGAGACTTTGAAGAAATCAAAGAAACAGATGTAACCCTAACAAGCGAAGAGAAAAAAGCAATCAGTGAGTTAATAACAGAACTGGAAACTGAAGAAGAACCAGATAAAATACAAAACGCCATCTTTAATGCTGCAAAAAACAATAGCATACAGCCGAGCGGCTTTTTCAAGACACTATACAAGATTTTGATGGGTGCACCGCAGGGTCCACGTTTAGGTCCATATGTGCTTGCCATGGGTAAACAAAACGTCATCGCCGCTCTCAAAAGGGTCACAAGCAAAAGTTAGCAGTTTAGAATCTTTTTTTGAATTACGAAACTGTGTGTCCATAACCGCATACAAAGGTTTTCATAAGTCTTGCTTACCCGCAAGGATGCCCTCTTTTAGCTGTACAAATAACTAATCGAAAGGCGTACCCCTATCTACAATTTTAGTGTAATTCTCACAGCAAGAATGCGCCTTCTCTACCCCCCTCAATTTTTACTAATTTTCGCTAGCAAAAATTGCCCTTCCTTCCTCCTCGCTATAAATGGCAATGTTAGAAAAACATAGGCTACTTGCACTTTTTTTTATCAAAGCCCCTTCTCCTTCCGAACCTGAGCGTGGCTTTCTTGAGGTTCCATATTTGTTCAAAGAAGCCGAGTCTTTATTAGAATCCTGAAAGGCTCCTTTGTTTTTGTCCTCTAACTGCGTCGTAGATTGATTCGGTGGTGTAACCTTCGAAGCTAAGCAGGTTTGCAGCTGAAGCATAGAGAAGCATTAGGTATTTTTTAGTATCAGGGTTTACGCCCTTCTCAATTAATTGGGCTGCTTTGACTCGGCGTTCATGCCGCTTATTATCAGAGTGAGTGAACAGGAACTTTACGCTATTCCCCGCATGGATCTCTACGCCTTCCTTGATCAGTTGCTCCGCCGCGATGACCTGGCTAACGTGTTGACGATATCGCTCGAGTTTTCTTGACATGAGCTTGGTGACGATCAGGTCCCAGACAGGCACTTCACCATCCAGCAACTTTTTCCGGTATTTTCTTACGACTTCTAAGGCGTCGGGAATTTTTCTGCGCAGTTCACCACTGTTGTTTGCCGTTGCAAGGGTATTTATCATTTCTGTTTGAGCATCTAATACGAAGCGGGAAGTGTCTCGACGTCGGATTTCTAAGCCTCGCACTTTGATTTTCCCGTCTTCCATCACCCCATAGTATCGGTTTAATACACCAATACGTGGGTGCATTTTAGAGGGCAAAAAGACTATCCATTTATAGCGGCCTTCAAAGTTAATTGGCACCCCTGACTGCTTAGTAATTGCTTCGCAAAGGTTTTCGTACTCTTCTATGGCAGCGTCTGGTTTTTTAAGCCAAAGCGAATCCACAATGCCATGGATTACTTCAAACCCTTGCTCTTCCGCAGTTCGTGATGCTTTTAACAGGGCTTCTCTGCCAAACGCGCACACTCCAATATGACCATCCACTGTACCGAATTTCGCGTTTTTATAGCCTAAGTAGCCAAAGCAAGTGACAAGAATCCATTTGAGCCCTATCTGCCGTTTATCATAGAGTTCTTTAAGTTGCGGGTCGGAGGCCTCTTTTTTCATTTTCTTGTAATAAGTTCGTTTGTCCACGACGAACCTTAATGTTTTAGGGACAATACCAACGCGTTTAGTACATATATGATAGTTTAGTTCTGGAATTCGCAGAGGCGAATCTGGACAGCATTTGCACAGTACGGTTTCTGCGGATATATTATTGTTTGCCATTAAGCTGGGGTACATGTTGCTGAAGTCCACTTCGCCGACGTGGTCATGGGTGCCTACTCTGGGTTCATAGACGAATCCTCCGCGGTCGCCTATGAGGAGTTCGCATGCGGATTTGAAGGCTTCAGGTATGCTTTTGTTTCTTGGTATGAGCACGTCGTCTTTTATGGCTTGGTAGAATTGGAGTGAGGACATGCTTGATCCTATAGAGTTGCGTGCGGCAGTGTGAAGTGGGACTCGGCAGATTCTGGCTACCTCAATAAGTCCGTCTAATCCTGCTTCGGATAAGATGAAGGTGTTGCTCTCGTCGATGTGAATTCTTCCAAAAAGCCTAACTGGAGTGGCTCTATAGAAGGTACGTCCGTATGAGAAGTATGTCTTACCGGAAGGCGTTTTCGGAGCAAATATCATGCTGTCTCTGCTTAAAGTAAAACTGCTAAGAGCGTTACTTATGCTCGCTCGCTCTGCAAGATACGCGAAGAGGTATGAGTCACCGCCTGAGGTCACAAGAATGTCTGGATCAAGTTCGTGGACTGCTTTGACGAGTTGGCATAGTTTTTCTGCTTCCTCGCCAGAGTCAATTCGTATTTCTTTTTGGTCTTGGCTCACTTGAATAGTGCCTATGGGATCTTTGAAGTCGGCGATTTTGTTTTTCTTGGCAATTTCTATCCCCAATTTCATAACTCGCAATGGAGGAATAGCATAATCAGTACTGGATACTGAGTCCAGCAGGGTGTACTGGAGACCTGCTTTTTCAGTCTTGACTTCTACGGTTGCAAGGGGAAAGATGTCGTGGCTGAAAAAGTAGGCGCGGTCTCCTTTTAAGTCGCAGTTATGAACTTGGAAGCGCATGTAATCGCCCATTCTTAAAATGGTGTTTGTCAGGGTCTGAGTTCTTCTGCAGTCTTTAAGGGCAAGCTCCAGGACTTTGGATTTTTGTATGTCTGTGGGCTGAGCATACTTGTATGCGAAACTCCAGTTTGCTACGTCAGGGTTGTTATAGAGTCTGCCGATTAGGCTTTCGATTACGTCTTGTTTTGCCGAAACGTAGATTTTAGGGTGGAAATTGTCGGTTAAAAGGATTCTTTCACCTGATTCGCTTATGATCCAGACGGCGATTTCGCCTTCGTTGGAGGGGTAAGCGTCGAGGATCCAGCCTTTAACCTTGTCAGGGCTGAAGGTTTGGTTGCTGTTTGAGAGCATTCAATTCCTTCTGTAGTTTCTGCAAGTACATTTGTTGATAGAGTCGCATAGACATGACCATGGGTTCGAAGAGGATGGGTTGAGTAGCATTGCCTGCGGCTGAGGCGTATACGCGGTATACATCCATCAAAGCGTTGAATGCTTCGAGTTCTTCGTTGCGAAGAGTTCTGGTAAACCCACTCCACCAGCTGGTTTCTGATTCCAACGCCATTTTATAAGATTCAACAATTTTCCCCATTCATCTCTTCTCCATTCAGGTTTACTATAGCTTCTCGCATTCTAACGTGGGTAATGTGGGAGCGAATGAAGTCTTATTCTGCGAGTGTTTTTTTGATAGATCTCGGATGGCAGCGTTTAGGTTGCCGTTGAAGTATGGTCTTACGATTTTTTCGGCAAACTCGGTTAGAAGCGAGGCTGAAACATTATGGAATGTTAAATCAACTCCGAGGTCTCTCTCTTCGGATAGTACTACCGTTTTTTTCATGCGCAATCACTTGGGGCTCATGCGTATTGCTCAAGCAGTTTAAAAGGCAAATGAACAAACTACGTAATCGAGCAGTAGAGAGGTGGGTGAAAGTGAATATTTCCGCTAAAAGGCAAATACCCTAAAGATTTTCTTTTAGCTAAAATACTACGAGTAACATAACTTTAGAGTGCTATAGCGCTGCCTTGCCCCTTAATTTCTACTCCCTAAATCAAATTTTGTTGTTTGAACACAACTCCATTTTCTTTTTGAGATATAGCGCACGCTTCCGTTTACGTCTGCGAAATAATTGCATGCTTTTATCATGCATTGTTTGTAGCTGTTGGCTTGCTTCATTTGTGCTATGAAGGCTTTGACTTCTTTGGGTTTCATAAGGTCTGTGTTTTTGTCAAGTTGCTTTATTCGGTAGTTTATTGATTTTAGTGTGCCTTCTGTTAAGCCATTGTCTTTCATTGTTAGTAAGGTTTTTATTATCTCTGTCTCGTATTTGGTGTCATAATACGGTTCAGGGGCTCGTCGTCTAGTACGGATTATGACACCGGCCTGCGGAGCCGGAGGTCCTGGGTTCAAATCCCAGCGGGCCCGCCTTAAATTAATCAGAGTATCAATAGGACTACTTACTCGAATAAACGTGCCTTATTGGTTGCTATTGTGTGTGTTCAGTCTTAAGTCTTCTCCACAATACGCACAAAAATTCGCATCGTAAGCTACCTTGTTGTTGCACCTTGGACATATCGTCATCCCTGCTTCTGTGGGATTAGACTGTTGCAACTTTTGCTCTCTGAGGTCAGTTGCACAATAAGGACAGAAATTGTTTTCTTTAGAGATAATTTTGTTGCAGACGGGACAGCTTTTCACTATACCTGACGACACTTGTATTGAACTTTTTGTTTGTCTGCAGCTTTTGCTATCCATATACAACTTCTTATAAAATCTCTGTTCTCGCTCACATTGAAGACGACATAACCAAGAAACTGGAAAAGCAAACAACAACATAGCTGTTAATATTAAATCAGGGGGCTGCCCAAACGCGGTCAAAACTAACAGTACCAATATCCCTGTAGGCACATATGGTAAACCTAGCAAGGCTTTGACTAAACAATATATTGCCTTTATACCCCTAATTACCGAATTCATCGTCTATGTCTCCAGTGAAGGCAGCCTTTTTTTCATGGCCAAACGACAATTGCTTACGCCTCAGGTTTATGAATGAATATTAATAAACCCCAAATAATTGACCCAATTCCTAAAATAATAAAAAATATTGGTACAGGTCCACCATTCATTGAATACACGTTATCAACTAATCCCCATACTGCTGATGAACTAAGAAGTATTCCAATTAGAATAATTGCAAGCCCACCAAGTAAATTATCCCTGTATTCTTCCTTTACATTTGACATTCTGCAGGAACTTCTTTCCATTATATTATGTAAACTAAATTAGATTACACTTATAATTGGCATTCAAGTAGAAATTCTTTCCCATTCAATCTTCTGGTTCCTTATCGTCACATATCCGTAATATTCTTGGATGTCTTAATCCTGTAGCTCCGTACGGTGCAAGTGCTGGTTTACAACATGAGAAGGGCTACCACTATGCTTGGTGGGGGAGCGCTCATATCGTCGGTTAGGGCGTGAAAAAGAGTAAGAAAACGATAACAAAGCGCTAAGTGAACGGTATTACACAAAGAAACAACAAACTTGATTCCACTGAAATTTCGGTTTTTCACACGGTTTGGACAAGCCAACTCGCTTTCGTCGACCATTTCATGCGTGCATTGTGGAATGACCAGTTCTGTGGTGTTGTAGAGGGGATAGTATTTTTCTGCTTTTTTGAAGGTTAAGTCAAAGAGTTTGGCTCTTTCTCCGTATTTGATGGTATATTTGAAACTGTTTTTGTTTTTGAGGCAACTGATGAATACGTCTGTAAGTTCTTTGTAACTTAAATCATGGGCACTGTTGAGCTGTGACCATGAAGTCTAATTGTCTTTTTCTGGTCTGGAAAAAGGATGTAAGAAACGTACTGGTTCATGCTGTCCGTGCTCTTTCAGGATTCCAGAAGAACGTACGCTTCGCATATGCAGACAAGGCTTCTTCGTTTTTGAAAGCTAAGGGTTGGTCGAGTTTGAGTTCGTGATAGTTGGGCATTTTCAAATGGTAATTTGCGTAGACAGGCCGTCCTTTCACTTTGGTTGCAAGATAAGTCATGAATAATGTTTTGCCGGAGCCGAGTGGTCCTGAAATGTCAACTAGCATCAATCTTCATCCTTTATGAATTTACCTTGGCAATCTGGGTTTTCGCAGATGAATACGCCTTAGTGCTAGAAGATTCTCATTTCTTTTCCTCATTGAGGCATGGCGGCGGGTTCATCAGAGTCCTCCTATGAAAGTGTATAGTCTTTCAAGCGGATAACAGTACAGCGTTGCCGGCTCTTTATATTTCCTGTAGATTGCAAGCGATAACAGTGGTGAGTGGAGAAGTATTATGAGTAGTTTAAGTTTGCTGGTTACGGGTCCATGCAGTTTAGTTACATAGTATCCGTGTTTTGCCGATTTGAGTGTTCCTTTTCTTATGTGGGTTGAAACCACATCTTTTCTGATGCAGTATTTTCTTCCTTTTATCTCCATTTGGTCCGGCACGTTTCTGATGCGGTAGAATGTATTGTCTTCTGATTTGATGTTTCTGTGGTTGTAGTCGTAGAGGTCTACTTCTCTGAAGCCTTTGAGGTTTCTTATTTGTATGCCCTGCGCAACGTCGTATTTTCCTGATGTTACCATGTTTGGTATGGTTGGATACCAATTTTCAGCGAGGAATATGTCGTGTTCGAATAGGGCACAGTAGCCTGTTTTTATGAGGCTGAATCCGAGTCGATGTGAATTGCATAGTCCTTTAGTCTTGTTTCTGTAGACTGTCCAGCCAAGGCTTTTAGCGACTGCGCATGTATTGTCTGTGGAGAAGTCATCTACGATGAACTTGTTGTGGATTGCTTCTCTTGGAATGACCTTCTCTATCTGCGGTATGACAATTGGCAAGAGTTCGGCGCTATTGTAGGTTGGCATGAAGATGTCGAACGGCTCCATCTTTACCACCAGTTAACGCCCAAAATCTCAGGCTCTCGAATATTCACAAAATAAACTTTCTCAGCATAACCCAGCTGCGTAAAATTCTTAACCAAAGCGTAACCAACTAAACCCTCAACATCCCTCGCTCCTATAACGGCTACACTTTTAGGGTGGAAAATCTTCTCAAGGTTTAATGTACCCATTATCTTAATTTACCCTCTGAGTTAAGGGTTCGCACAACGGCATAAATAAGTTTGTTGTGTCTTCGTTTTTCTTTGACGAAATTCAGTAATCTAAAAAGCAAAACTAATGCTTAAAGATCACATAGTTAGGATAACTCGACATTTGTGGACCATTTTCATTTCTTTAAGTGTTAAGGTCCAGCAGAACTTCCTTTATTGTTCATCATCTTTCTTCTAGCGCGAAAATTGATCAAAGGGCTTGCCATCTGCAAGCTGATCAGCTCCGATTAGGATAAAATTGGGGAATGTTCTTTAATGTGGATGGATGCAAAGTAGGTTTTGTCTACGATTGCTATGGTTGGAGGTTAGATTATTAGGAAAAAGAAAGCGTTGTTCGCTACACTTTGGTTATACACTTTTCTGTTTTGGTTGTATATTGATGCAAGAATAGTCATCGATAAAGTTCGGTTAGACAGCTTGTTCCTTAATTATGTTCCGTTTTTCACGTTTATCGGGCTTGGAATGATTGTTTTTGTTTTGAGCATGATATTCATGTATATGTTTCTTATTCAGAATTAGAATTAATGGGCGTCGACGTAGATCCTGAAGTAATAGCCAAGTTTAAGGGCAAATTCGTGAAGCCTGGGGGATACCTGTCTGATTATTGAATTTTTTTTCTATCAAATTTAAGGGTGTTTTGCTGGTCACCTAAGTGCTAAAATGATTGTGTACACTGCGCGCACTGAACAGAGAAGTGGCAGAAAACCTTGGAAAACCAGACAAAGCAGTCTCATCAACATTCTTAAACACATAATAAAGAGAGAAGGCAGCGTGTAATGACGCTGTTCTTTATGCTCTTACATTTGGATTATTCTGGGTCATTCTTAAGCAAAAGCAAGAATTGGAAAGAAGCTTACTATCTTGTTGCAACTTGAAGTTAAGTCTGCATTAAGAAGCTTTAGACACAAAAAGGGTGGAAAGTACATATTCGCTCCGTGAAGTTCAAGTCCCAGCGGGACACGCACCTACCCACAAAAACAAGTTTTCAGAGATTCAACTAAAAGTAATTTAACCTTTTTGAACGATAAAATTGTGTGTATTTAGCCCAAATTCGCTTTCCCGTTTGTAATTTGGTTTTAAACGTTGCTACTCAAAAGCTAATTTGGAATTATCCGACTTTTCCCAACTTCCATGCACTCAACCTGCAAACGATTCACCCTCTTCAAGAGTTTGAAATTAACTCTAAGTTACGGCAACCTAAACTCTATCTTTAACCGACTTTCCAGGTAAATTACGACAAATTACGACAAATCCACACAAATTACGACAAATTACGACAAATCTGGACGTTACCTGCAAACAATTTAAGCCCTAAACCAAAAAAAGAACCCAAAACAACTTGTTGAGAAATGGCGTGATTAATATCAATCCAGTAATCGTCATCACGTCAACTGCAAAAATATTAATCCAGAAAAAGAAGCTAAAGCCCTTCAACATCAAAGCAAAACTGAGAACCAAATCCAACAACTCCTTTCTCCACAGAAGTATATATGAAATTAAGCTGACTCCAGTTAGACGTTAAGCTCCTTCTTGCCCTTCCTTCAAGTTGTACACCCGAAAATCCTTGGAAACCCTGTAACTATTTTGAATAACATTCTGTAAACTATATAACTACGATATAAAAAGAAAAAATAAAGGAAATGAAGCTTTTTATTTTTACTGTTGCCGTAACATTGCTTTTGATCTGAGTATACTGTTTCTCAAGTCGATTCTTGCGGGGCAAACGAAAGTACAGTGTCCACAGCCAGTGCAATAATCCGCCTTTAGCTTGCTCATGGCATCAACGTTCATTTTATCAAACGCTTGCTTAATCAGGATAGGGCTTAGATTGTGGCAGCATACACGCATGCAAGCACCGCATCTCATGCATTGGTACTCTTTGACTTTTTCAGGAGCGAATGCTTGGGCTTTAGGCAGTTTGGGCTCTTTGGATTCGGTGGTGGGTTTGAGCATGCCAATTTTGTCAAGTGCTGGTACAGTTAAGTTCATGATGATGAGGGCAACAAAAGATGCACCGAAGAACTGCAGGAATGTGATCATAAGCACTGTCAGTGCTGCTACGCCTACTCCGAAAATTACTTGTCCCGTGTAGGTTATGGGTGTAGTTGCAGGATCCGTTGCCATAAAGAACGCCAAGAATATCGAGGCCCCAATGAGCGTTAAGAACAATAGTCGCACAAGATAGTCTGAGTCACCGTAAACAGCAGACAGAATCAATGACATTACTACAGTGGCTACAAGGTAGCTAAGGGTTATTCTCCATTTAACGTATTTCCGTGCCACAACAAAGAAGCCTATGCCAACGATGATAACTGCGATTGCTGAGGCTCCGCCCGCCCAGTCGTGGAACTGCGCTAGAAACATTGCTGAAAGCAAGTTGTTAGTTGTAGCTGCAGGAACCGCATGGTTGGCGTTTGCGAAGCAACTGATCATATAGGAACCGAATCCAGAAACTTTCCCAGCCGCCCCCGGATAACCGTTGCCATTTACGACGCTGGCTAAGCCAATTGGACCTGCGAGTGAAGGCACCTTAAGTAAAGAGCTTTTCATATGATCAACTGCCAATAGCAATGAGTCAATGAAGGGTATCATGACGATGAATTTTGAAGCTGCAGCAGGATTAACGTATTTTCTGCCAGAAAGACCGACGATTTTTTTGAATATAACTAAACCTATGGCAGACATAAGGGCGATAAACACAAAACATTGAGGGGCCTCCAACGGAAACAGTTCGATTGTACGCATAGTGGGAACGCCGAATGTGTAGCAGTCAGTGACGATGAAGCCGAAAACAGCAGCAGACATTAGGTTAAGTGGACTATCAACTGCAATTTTGTGCAGAAAAGCATCAAGCCCTACGGTTATACCGACAGAGATTAGGGCGCTGATGGCTACTGTAAGCCCTAAGTTCCAGTGTGAGGGGGTAGTCTCGGTTGACCAGATAGCAGCGGTGACGACGGTAAGTATGAGCAGTGCGAAGAAGGTATAAGTCATTAGTTTATCTTTAGTCATCCAAGAATATTCTTTTGGTTTAGACATATTTCTCCAATCTCCTTAATTTACTGCTTTCAGTTTAGCGCTGGTTGGTTTAATAAGACTTTCCCAAAGCCTAAGGCAGGTTCATTATTTAAGAAAGAAAAATAGGGAAGTAAAAGCCAACAGAGGTTTTCTTTGGAGGCAAAATTGTCTCATTTAATTGATTTCCCATCGCGGTACTGGCAAACGCATTTTTTAACAGCCTGCAAAGTTTATAGCACCTCGCTACGCAAAACGTTTAGAAACGTATTTTCAAGAAGCCTGAAAAACCAGAATCTTTGACAATTGAAGGATTACTATAAAATAAACGAAAACGCATCAACAAAAATGAATAAAATGAAACGCAATTCGAAATACTAAAATTAAGATAATACAACAGCTAAATCGCTTTCTGCAACATTTTGTAAAGAAAACAAAAACGGTTCTTAGGAGTAAGTTTTATATCACATTAACTAATCTATTTTTACTCCGTGATATTTAATGGCTCGGAATAAGGCACCATTGTACATGGTGGTTTGGCGGTGTACAAGGAACTGTGTGGGCAATTGCATGTACTGCAGTTATACCAAAGACTATGCCGCAGACACCGAACTGGATACCAAAGGTGCCAAAAAAATGGTTGACGAAATCCATGACTTCGGTTCGCCATGGTTTGGCATTAGCGGCGGAGAACCCTTGATTCGAGAGGATGTCTTTGAAGTTATTGCTTATGCTGAAGAAAAGTATGACATGAAGGTTAGTCTTATCACAAGTGGGTTTGCATTTGATGAAGAACGGTTTGATAAGTTAAGAAAGTATAATGTTCACACGGCAATCAGTATTGATGGAGACAGGGAATCAAATGAAATTATTCGACGCAAAGGTAGCTATGACAAAGCGGTATATGCTATGAAGAGGCTCTCCGAGGTTGGATTACTAGACTGCTTAGTCACAACTATGACCAAGTATAACATCAAGCATATGGCGCATCCTGCAGCACTTGCAGAGGAATACAAAGCCCGGATGCTTGTCTACCATAACCTAGTTCCAGTTGGAAGAGCAGGTAGCAATATGCCTGATTTGGCACCGACACCTGAACAATATGAGGAAGCTTTTAACGAAATATACGACATTCAAAGAAAACTTATGGGTAAAGTTAAAGTCAACGTTTACTCGCCTTTCTACGCCAGAATCGTACGTCAGAAAAACCCAGTTGACTTCTGGGATTGGTATCATGAGGGCTACCTCGGCAGATGTACCATCGGAGGCAACTACGTTGGCATAACTGAAAACGGAGACTACCGCAGTTGCGGTTTCCATGAAGGCTACCGCTTAGGAAATGTTAAAGACAAGACACTAACCAAGGTTTGGGATGACCTGCAACACAGCGAACTACACCTGAAGTTGCGTGACAAGAGCAACATTAAAGGCAGATGCGGAGTTTGTGAGTACCGAGAAATCTGTGGCGGATGCCGAACACGCGCTGAATACTATACGGGCGACCTATTCGAGTCAGACCCGGCCTGCAACTACATACCAAAGCTGCTTCAGGAAGACCCAAAAGCCCTTAAAAAACAATAAACAAACCACTCTTTCTTCGTTCATTTCTGTGAATAATACTCAGGAACTATCTGCAACTAAAGAAAGAAAAAAGAGGCCATTGCTGTTTTGAAATACGCCGCTGAGATTCTTACCGAAGAAAAGGTTTACTGCCACCTTGACTCGTTTATAGCTATATTAAACCTCAAGAACCGAAGGTGACACTTCACATACTTTCAAAGGCTTTACGTGAAAATAAAAAAGTCTATAGGGCTTGAGGAAAAACATACTTCTTTATTTTCAAGTTTGCGTTTGATTGTAATTATTTAAGATTTTGAAAATGTCGTACCTATCGTTTGAATAAATTAGTTCTAAAAATGGGCAGCTTGCCAGATTGCTATTAAGCTGGTTTTTGTCATAAACGATGAATTCAATGTTGTTTTCCGCTATGAAGTCCTTAAAGTCTGCGGTGGATACTGTAAATTGGCCGGGTTTGAAATTGAAGAGGCTCTCCAACCCATTTGGCTGTAATGTTGGAAAACTGTTTTTTGAAAGGGTAAGAACTTGATACTGCCGTGTAACTGTCTGGTTGGCGTTGATTTGGTTGAATTGATATTGGAACCGCACAGCATCAATTTGCATACTTGCCAAGGCGCCGATATTTCCCCAATCGGGCAAATCAGTAAAGTTAAAGGCGTAAGCAATTTGGTTCTTGTCATCATAGAGACCTATGTAATTATTCTTTAGGGTTGAATTTGTAAAGCTAACAACCGCCCATTGTTTTCCACCAATGCCACCAGTGGTTTTTGAAGACACATTCCAGGGGTTAACCCAATTCATCAGTTGTGGTATCTGTGCTTCAGTAAAGTCAAATTGAAGATCAAAAGAAGTGGTTAGATATAAAGTCACATTTGAAATGTCGCTCTGCAGCGGAGTCACAGCCCATGAAACGTTGATTGCGTAACTGTCATTTTGAACAAGCATTGTCTGCGTTAATTCTACATAGGCATTGGAGTACAGGAACTCAACCTTTGCGGGGTAACTTTGTTCATCAAAAGATACCTCCATACTTAAGTCAGAGAGGGGAAAGCTGTAATTTGCGCCATTTTGTGTGAATGAGATAAAATCGCCAGCGGTAGAAGAATACGATACTCGATACCAGATTTGATTCATGGAGACGTAATTTTCTTCCGCAATATCACCATTTGCTCTGTAAGCCTTCAGCAAGTTTTGCGGATCCTGAATTGAGTACGATAGACTCAAAACGGACTGGGCAATTTCATTTGTTCCTTCGCCAGCGCTGGATTGCTGGATTACGGTTTTGCCAGAAAAGATTGAAAACCAAAAGCCTGGAATTTGGGTATCTACTACTGTTGCGTTACTGGGATAGTTTTGTTCAAGCCACACTCCGGCATCATACGCTTTTATGTCGGTTGTCGAGTAGAAATCGCTGAATTGCGTGATTTTTCCATATACGGCATTTGAACGATAAACAAGCGTTAAACACATTAATACAACTAGGCAAACAGTAGCTATGGTTAACCAGTTTTTGTGGAAACTTTTTTTGTTTTTGGCATAGTAAACTGTAAACTTTTCTTCTATAAAGACAAGGGAAACAGCCGCTAAAATTACCATCGGAGGTGCCAAATAGTAAATGAACCATTGAAAGGGCATGTACAAACCAAAAAGATAAGATTCAGCGAAAAAAAGAGGAACAGAGAAAATAAGCACTAATATCACATAAAAAATCAGCTTCTTTTGTATTTTTAAAAGATAATATGAAATAAAAATGCCGCTTAAAGCAAAGAAAAAAATGAAGCTGAAATTAGCTATGAAAGAATTAAAACTTGCTGCTGGAATCTCGATAGCATAACTTTTTTCGGCAAAAAACACGTACTCGATGACAAGGCCAAGGTAAGGAAGCATGGCTTGGATATAATAGAGGAAGAACGCTATTCCTCCGCCTAATATTAACGCCAATACGACTTTAAGATAGGCACCTTTGGATTTTATTAGCATATATAGCAGGATTGGAGTCAAGATTATAACGGCAAGAAACGCGGCAAGTTGATGGGACAAAACAACAGCAAAAGCCGCTAAAAAAGTGACTACAAGATACCCAAATTGCTCCATTGCTAAAGTTAAATAAAGAACCACCAAGAGAATAAACGCTATGCCAAGCACTGTAGTATAGCCCCCCCACGCGTTAAGCTCGTAGATAGGCAAGCACATCAGCAACAAAACGGCGGCCACAGCGCCGATTTTTTTGTTAAAAAATTTTCTGCCAATCAAATAAACAGAGAGGAACAGCAGCCAATCAACTATTACCGCTAAAGCTTTTACTAAAAAGATCTGTTGCCCAATGCCAGTTGCACCACTAAAAGAAATAAGCATTGCAAGTAAAAGCTCGTAAAGCGGAGGTGTCCAGCCTAAGTTAACTAAAGGGATTTTTCCTGTTTGTAGGAAGATTTGGGCTTTTTCCAAATGAACAGCAGGGTCGTTTCCTAACACTACGCCGTTCATTGATATGAGAGTGTAGAAAATGATTAAAATAAGCACAGAGAAAACAGTGATAAAGGCGATTTCAAGTTGTCTCTCTGTCAATTTACCCATCAAGGCGTCCAGCTATCCCCCGACTAGAGTGGCATTAGCTTTAACCTTAAAGATGGCAACTACATTGTTAATAAATACAAGGTTAAATGTGGGATCGTCGGCAAATTTGGGGTTTAATTCAAAATCGCGATTTGCAATATAAGAAACTGAATATTCTTGCATAGCTGCTTGGTAACAGAACGTGGTCATAGGCAAAGCGACAGTTGGTTTTTGGGCGGTTTGAACATTATCGGTTATTGTTTTGTTGAGGTTTGCTTGGTTTTGTATGTCAGTTTCGGAAACTTGGTAGATTCCAACTAAAACTTGAATTTCAGCTGTAGTTTTACCTTGTAAATTGTAGGATAATTCTGTAACGCATGGATTTTCTGAATTAAATGAGGAAATTTCTGGCTGATTTCCAACAAAAATCAATTGGCCACATTCCTTCATGCCAACATCTAACATTGCAACAGTATTTCCACTTGGTTGCAGAAATTGGCCTTGGGAGTTTAAAATGAAATTAACCCAATCCAAGGAAACATTCTGATTGTTACTCTGGATTGCTATGGTCATATTTGCGAAGGTAACTCCTTTTGAGACGGTTAAAATTTCCAAATAATTGAAGTCGCCGTTTCCTTTGTTAACGATAATTGAAGGATTATCAGTTTGCGCGCCGACAAGTTGCATGTTAGTCACAGGTATCTGTGTTATGTCAGTGGATTGAACAGATTCACCATTCTGAGAAAGCAGAGTAATCTCGCTATCATTAAACTGAAAGAATGAATAGGGAAAAGGGGTCCAGTTAAGGTCAGCTAAAAACTCGGGATTATGTCTACCAATGTATCCGCCATCTTCCCTAACCTGAATGTAACCATTATCAATTATGTAATCCGTGTCAAGAAGATTAGCAGCAACAGTGGCTACGGGCAACTCTTGGTCAACCGTTAAATATTGTGGGGAAACCGCGCTTAAAGTTGGCCGCTCAGCAAACCCGCCAAGCCACCATCCATAAAGAGCATCAGAAACAAACACTGAGCCAACTGGCGTGTTTTGCTTAGCCCACTCTGTTGCTTGGTAACCAGGGTTGTTCATAACTTGGTAGAAACTTTGAATTGTGACGCCTTCCCAAGGAGTCAGAAAGAGTGGAAAACCGAGGAGTAAGATAAGCAAGAAGCCCAATAAAAAGGTAGAATAAATTGTTTTATGGGTTATCCGAGTTAAGATTCTCGGTCTTAGCTTGTTTACAGTCTTCTTTGTTTTCTGCATTTGGGTAGTTAAAACATGTAAAGTGTCTATTACTTGTGCAAAGTATCCTGAGGTGTGATCAATCATCACAGCGAAGAGTATCATGACTGGTAAAACTAAGAAGTAAAGAAACCGATTATAATCCACATAAAGCCCAAACATGTAACCCTGTGTTAACACTAAAGGAACTAAAAGCCACATGATAAGGAGAAACACTGGAACCGAAAAAAATCGTCCTTTGTATTTTTTCGATAATAAAAAGTATGGCAATAGACAAGCAAAAAGTGCTAACACTATATTAAGAGAAATCACTCGCGTTGCAAGCAATGCTTGGTCAATTTCATTAACTCCGATGAATGATGAGTTGGCACTTAAATATGCGGGCACTGCATTTGCTAGAAAAGGCGAAACAAGAGCGGCTCCGCCAAATAGTGGCAGCAACCAATAGAGGACATTTTTTCTTGATGCACCGAACGTTTTAGGTGAAACCATTACACATAGCACAGTGCCCACTGTTATGCTAACGAAAACGGCGGCGCTTAAAGAGTGAGTTAAAAATATTGAGCCCACTAAAATAGAGGTTGATAAGAGAAAAGGCGTCAGCGAAAACCTATCTCTTTGAAGAAACAGGTAAAAGGTTAAAGGAATCAAAAGCAGTGTGATTACGTTGGGGTAGCCTCCCCACATGAGCATTTCTACATCATAACTTGAGACTGCCACTAAAAATGCAACGATTAAAGCGGCTGATTCACTCCATGCAGTTCGAGTTATCAAGTAAGCGCACAAAACAATAAGCGAGGAGAATAAAGCCACAATAATAGTCTGCGCCAGATAATCAGGCATTCCGGTCATCAGTATTATTCCTGCAGTGAAAATGTGGTATCCTGGAAAAGTCAAGGACACGCCTCCACCCATCTGGTAGAAATCCGACAGGAAATTTGTGTTGCCTGACGTTGTAATTGAGTTGATAACGCTGGCGTGTAAACCGATATCAGCGCCCGGCGGAAATGTTTGCCAAAGCATTAGAATTACACGGTAAATAAACGCGAAAGCGAAAATCAGCAATAGCAAGACATGCTTTTTGATTGCTTTGAACATTTACCCCCCGCCTTTCCGAATTTTATCCTTTAGCATTTGATGAAATTATTAGTCAAGCTTAAATATGAAATTCGAGTATAAAAAGCCCAGAGTAATTAAAAGGAAAAAAGGTGTTTAAATGTCATGGCTTAAATCTATGATGGAAAAAGAGCCTCCAGAACCAGAGAATCCATTGGGAATAATCGTAATAGGCAACATTGAACCAGATATGCATGACACAGCAAAAGAAGCAGTTCGAAGGTCACTAAAACGCGCAGGATTCAAAACAATAGATGTTGGCAAAAGCGTAGCACCGCAAGTTTTCGTTGATAAGGCAAGAGAAAACAACGCGAACATAATTGCAATTTCAGTAAACACAGTACCTGCAAAAAATAACCTAGTAAAACTAGATGAAGCATTGAAGGCAGCCGGATTAAAAGGCAAAATCGCAATAATCATGGGTGGCGCTGCAGTCAAAAAAGAAGACGCTGACGCATTAGGTGCGCTGTTTGGTAAGAACAAGGAAGAGGCCCCCGAGTTAGCAAAGAAAGCTATGGGCAAAAAATAAATCCATCAGATGAGGAAAAATGTCCTTTAAATTCAATACGAAACAAAATATCTACACTATAGGAAGGGCTAAAGTAGGCGGTCAGCCAGGGGAACTACCCACTTTTCTGATTGGTTCCATCTTTTGGCTAGGCCAGAAAATGGTTCAAGACGCAAACAAAGGCATTTTTGATGTGAAAGAGGCAGAAAAAATAATTAATACAATGCAAACTCAAAGTGACATTACTGGTGTTCAATTCGCTTTTGACATTGTTGGGACAACTGAGCTAGCTTTTGAAAAGTACATTGACTTTGTATCAAAGCACAGTGATGCACCATTGATGCTCGATGCAATGAGCCCTAAGACACGTATGGCAGCAGCTGTAATGGCTAAAAAAATGGGTCTTTCAGACAGATGCTTGTATAACTCAGTGTACAAAGGGGTTACGGATGCTGAATTGGCGAATTTGAAGGAAAGCGGAGTCAAAATGTCCATAGTGCTTGCTGACAATCCAAAAGACACAACCCACGAAGGAAAGATGGCTGTTATAGAAGAAGCATTAGCATTAGCTAACAAAGGTGGAATCACAAAGCCTCTGATCGACACGGCAATTCCCGCATTTGCTCCAGACATGGGCACTGCTGTAAGAACCATACCAATAATGAAAGAGAAGTATGGTCACCCAGTAGGATTAGGCAGCGGAAACGTTGTAACAACCATGGGCTGGGTTAAAGCGAACTTTGCCAAAGAATTTCGCCCGGGATGCAGAACCGCAACCAACTCAATCATGCAAACAGTAGGCGCAAACTGGCTAATGATCGGACCCGCAGAACAAGCAGAATGGGTATTTCCAGCCGTCGCAGTAACCGACACGTATATTGCATCAGCAGCAGCCGATCTGGGAACAAGACCACTAGAAGAAACCCACCCAATCTACAAGGCATTCATGTAAAACTCCTTCCTTTATTTTTTATTTCTTGAAGTGTTTAAAACTGAAACCAATTAGATGGCTTGAAATTATCATCGCTTTCACAGCTTTAACCTTACTGGCAACTTATCTTATACCAAGCAACTCATTGTTTGTCGTTTTTCGTTATGTTTTCGGTTTTGTTTTTGTTGCATTTTTGCCGGGTTACTGCTTAGTTAATATTTTGTTTATGAATAGAAACAAGCTTGATTTCGTAGAAGAATTAGTGTTGTCGGTTGCGTTAAGCTTTGGTTTAGACGGGCTTGTAGGCTTATTCTTAGGTCTCTCACCTATAGGGATTAACTTCGCTTCAATAACAATTTCGCTTAGTGCAGTAGTGTTAGTTTTTGCGGTAGTTGTTTTTATAAGAAGAGTAAGAGAGCGTCCTGTGCAAACTCCTGAACAAGAAAGCGCCAAGAAAGATTAAACTGCAACGTTCAATTAGTCCTGTGTCTCCTGTGACGTCTTCTGTTCCAGTCAAGATGCACAGTTTAGGCGCGTTAATTTTAGATGATTTTATATGTTGTTTCTTATACTATAGCTTCAAAACGACACAAAAAATGGTGCCAGTGCACTATGAGGGATATCGATCTGAATTCGCTGATTACGTGGTTCAAAAGTGGCTTTAACAAGTGGCGACTGGCGTTTCTAGCGTTCGCAATAGTCTATGGTCTTTTCTTGGTTTTCGGCGTCTACCAGATGTTTGGCGTCGCGCACATGTCCCCACAATGGGACGAAGTTACCAACCTGAACGGCGGTTTAATGTTGTTACGGGGTAACTTCCAGCAGTATTTATCCTGGAACTCTTTCTACCCGCCTATGTACGACATATTTACGGCGGGTTTCTTTGCAGCGGGCGGCGTAAGCTTGTTCATGGGCAGGTTTGTATCCGTGGTTTTCTCACTGCTTTCCGTGTACGCTGTGTTCGAGTTTGCTTACCGAATTTACGGAGCGAAAACGGGTTTGCTCGCCAGCATCCTGCTCGCGGTTATGCCGGGTTACGTTTGGCTTAGCCGGATGGCTATGATTGAAACAACACTGGTGTTCTTCTTTACGGTTTCGACGCTGTTCTTCTTTTTATGGCTCAAAGAACACAAAAACAAGTTCTTGGCGTTGACAATTGTCACGTTTGCTGTGGGAGTGGCAACGAAGTATCAGACGGTGATTGTGGCTGTCATAGCGGTTGTGGCCTTGGCGTTGTTGGGCAGGGACTACTTGAAGAAGAAGTTTCGCAGTGTCCCCCGCTTAGCCATAAGGATTGTGGCTGTGGCGTTGCCGCTGATTCTGCTGTTTTACTGGTTGTATACAGCTGGATTTCTAAATCAGTGGCTGTATGCCATGAACATAGGCAACCCTGACAAGACACTCTACAGCACTGGACTTAACCGGTTCCCCGCGTGGTTTGACCCTCTGCCCAGCTGGATCCGAGTGTCGATTTTCTATTTGATAGAGATAACGGAGCCATACACGAATGTACACCCAATTTCGTTCCTCCTGTATGCTATGGGGCTGTTGGGTTTAGGCTGGCTGGCGTTGCGACGAAAACCCGAAGACAAGTACCTGCTTATCTGGTTCGTTGTGGTCTACATCTTCTTCACCGCCATACCGAACAGACAGTGGCGCTACCTGATACCGGCCTTCCCCGTGCTAGCCATCTCCGGCGCAACCTTAATTATATCTGCATTGGACAAAGCGCATAAAACCTGGAAACTTCCTCATCTGAGAGTCAGCAAGAAACGGTTATTGCAGGTTGCCGCTGGTTTTCTTATAGCCTTCACTTTAGTGGGCATAACTTACAGTGTCAGCGACGCTTACAGTTGGGTTGCTAAAGACCAGATTTATGTGCCTCTTCAAGACGCAACCAACTATGTAGCTAGCCAGTTGAAGCCAGGCGAGAACGTGATGGTTCTTTGCCCTTTCAATTTGATCGATCAGAACATGGTGTGGTTTTACCTGAATGAAAAGACATCAGATAACACGCAGGTTTACCAGTACCCAGAGAACCCTGTTGACACATATACACCGAACTTTAACATGACCGAATTAGTCAGCGAATGTGTAGCTTACAACATAAAAAATCTGATTTTGGACGAGTATGGAGGAACACAATATCACTACTTTGGCACCACTTTGAATTTCAGCGATTTCAACCAGACCCTCATGAGCACTGGAAGGTTCACGTATGAGCCGGTCTCATTCTGGGAAGCACCTGCAAGAATCTTTATCCTGACCTTCTCTTAACATGGTCTTCAGCTTTCAAGCAGTTCAGAAACCTGTTTGCTTATCCACTATCCTATAAGTTGAAACGCTGGGAAGCTCCAGCAATATGACCTCACCTATAAGCCAAACGTCTACAGCTTGACGAACGCAGCCCGTTATAGCTTTTTCGCCCCGCCTGAAGCTCGGGCACACTAATACCTCGTCTAAAAAGTTTTCACTTTTTGATAAATACTTTCATATAGACAGGCAATGTGCCTAAGACGTTAAACCCTGAAGCGGTCTTGTAAAATAACTGCTCTTAAGCTATTGAAGGAGCCTGCTGTGATCCCGAGGTGTTCTCATGTGAATAGTTTCACATCATAGTTAGCAGGTTTCACGCCTTACAAAAACTTACTCGGGCACTACTCTAAAAAGCAGTTTTTTAGTCTCTCTATTCCTTTTTCAGGCAACAGCCCCAAGAAAAAGTAAATGTTAACAAGCAGTTACCACATCTATCTAAACCGTTTCTGTAGTCCCATAACACAAAACGAAACTTGTTGTTTCAACATTTTTTCATCTCAAATCCTCTTAACTCATGTTTTCTCTACAAACTAAGAAAACAATATATTGTATCCAACGGTAGAAATCCAATTGAAGATGGGGCACATACACAACATGAAAATTACGCTAGTTAATCCTCCTTATCCACCAAGCGTACACTCACATCCACCGTTCATTCCGCTGGGCCTTGCATATTTAGGTGCAGTCGCAGAAAAAGCAGGCCACTACGTCACAATCGTCGACTGTCAAGCAGAAAAACTCACCTACCATGCCTTCCGCCAACGAATCAGCCAAATCCAATCAGACATTATCGGCGTAACAGCCACAACCCTACTCTATAAATCTGCAATGCAGTTAATCAATACAGCCAAAGAAATTCATCCAAATGCAGTAACGATGCTTGGCGGTTCACACGGTACCTTCTGGGACGAAAATGCCCTCAATGAATACCCAAGCTTAGATATAGTTGTACGCAGAGAAGGCGAAACAACCTTCATAGAACTCCTCGATAAACTCCAAACAGAAAACAGCTTCGACAATGTTTTAGGCATTACTTTTCGCAACAAAGAGGGTAAAATCAGCCGGAACCCAGATAGACCCTTCATTGAAGACTTGGATGTTCTGCCTTTTCCAGCGCACCATCTTCTGCCGCTTGACTCGCTAAAACGAATGGGCAAAGTGCTTTTCCCGTTAGTCACTAGCCGAGGCTGCGTTTACTGGTGTGACTTCTGCAGCACCGTCCGCATGTTCGGTAGAGGATACCGCATGCGTAGCCCCAAAAACGTTGTTGATGAAATGGAATTGATCCACAATAAGTATGGTGTAAACCAAGTCACCTTTTATGACGATGCCTTCACAGTCAACCGAGAACGAGTTGTAAAAATCTGTGAAGAACTCCACCAGAGAAAACTGGACTTAATGTGGGATTGCGGAACACGCGTAGACATGGTAGATCGTGAACTTCTCAAAACCATGCGCGATGCAGGATGCATAGCTGTTTGGTTAGGAGTAGAATCAGGCTCTGAAACCATTTTAGGTGCCATGAATAAACGTATAAAACTGGACCAGACACGCTTAGCATACAAAACTGCACATGAAGTTGGGTTAATGACCATAGCCAACGTTGTACTGGGTTTCCCAGGCGAAACAGAGCAGACCGCCAGAAAAACCATAAACTTCGTTAAAGAATTGAATCCTGATGATGTGGGCTTCTACGTCGCGACACCTTATCCTGGCACGCCAATGTACGAACAGGTCATCAAGAACGGATGGCTAAGAGTCACTGATTTCAACAAATACGACACCGCTAACCCAACCTTCGAAACACCGTCGCTCAGCATCGAGAAACTGGCAGAAATCCGCTACAAAGCTTACCAGGAATTTTACTTACGTCCAGGTTACGTTCTGAAGATGATGCGCAGAGGCGGAACCTACGGAGTCTCAGCCGTGAAAACATCAGCTGCTTACGCACTCAGAGCCATGCATATCAAACTCTCATAGCTTTGCCTCTATACTGATTAGAAGGACCTTAGCAACGGAACCAAAATTTAGGGTCAAATAAGAAAAAAGTGTATGATGCTAAGCTTTTAGCATATTTTCCCATCGGTTGAAGAGTTCGAGGACTTCGTCGCCGCCGTGACCTTTGAGGAATTCTCGTGTTTCTTTGTCTGCGACCGCATTCTTTTGGAACTCTTGTATCCACTGGGCTTTTTCTGCTAGGAAGATTATGCCATCTATGCCTGTTCTTGCTGCGCGTGTGGCCACTGTCATTATTTGTTTAGTTGGTGCCACAGTGTCCCAAGTTTCGTTTGGACCTCTGACATAAAAGTTTACGAACACTGGCTTCTTTAGGAAGCTTTTGTAGCCTCTTGCGATGGTTTCCCAGTACCACGGAGTAGGATAAGCCTTGCTGAACATGGGTATAACGAAGTAGTCAGCGTATTCTGCCATAGCTTCGAAGTCGTAGCCAAAGCGTGCTTTTCCAAGCAACGGGTCGGGCAGGCAGTTTACGAATAAGGGCTTGTTTTTAACGACATCTCGAACTTCTTTTAGGAATTCTGTTACGGTTTTCGCTCTCCAGTCAACCCAGTTCAAGCCGCTTTGGCGCCATTGTTCAACGCATCTTGGGCATGTGCAGAAGTCGCGTTCAGCAAAGTGTTGGCTGCTGATGCTTATGCCAGGAGTCACTTTGGCGCATTCAGCGATGATTTTTAGGTTGTATTCTCTGGCTTCTGGGTTAGTCATACATACGACGTCCCAGCGGAGGTTGTATTTTTTGTTGGTGCGTAGAGCTGGTCCGTCTTTGCTGACAGAAACCCAGTCTGGGCGCTTAGCCGCCATGTAATTGTCACCGAAGCATGCGATGTTAGTGTACATTTTAGGGTTAGGTTTTCCAACGATTCCGGACTCTGATTTTAAACGATAGAAGTTATAATCGACTCCATCAACAGGCTCAGGTTGATAAAGAAATACGCCGAATTTCAAGTTTAATGCACCATTCTGACCTTTGTTTTACCTACCGAATAAAATTGCAACTTATTTAAGTCTTTTCGGTTTACCCTCAGAAAGAGCGTCCATCACAATTTTGATTAAAGCATGCTTTAGGAACGGCGGCAAATCAACCGAATCATAACCGGGCATTTTAGAGCAATCCTGTTGAGAAGGCGCAAGGCTACCAAAGCAATTACTTAACTTAGACGCATCTCCTAGCTCGGCAGGTAACAGGTTCTTTTTATAGTCATCATCCAGCTTCGCTGCCGCCAACAAATAAGCATTATAAAGCGGTCTATTCTTCAAAATGTCAGCCAAAGACTTCTCATCAACATCCATGCCTTTGACTTTTGATAGTTCAGCCGCTATTTTCTCCAGCGGAAGATGCCTTTCTTTAAGCCTTTCTAAAACGGTTCGGCAAGCCCAATTTGGCTCCTGCTTGATTAAGGCTCCAGTGACCGCTTTTCTTGTGCAGTAACCGACTATTTTGCCAAGTTTTGAGGCTGGGCCCCCGTAACTGATTGTTTTGCCCTGATGTGTTGAGGCTATCGTTACGCTGTCAGTTATTGACCCCGTGGCTGAGTCGCCAGTGTAGATGCTTCTAACGTCTAAGTCTCTGAGCGCTGCCGACTTTGCTTCGGTAGCGGTGATCAGTGAGGCTACCATGCAGCTGTCCGTCGGATTCGAGTCAATTAGGACTATAATGTTTATGGTACCCTGGATTTCTTGGACGTCCATTTCTTCGCCTGAGGATTCCCCGTGTTTGCAGCCTGCGGTTGCGGCAATGCTGACTGAAAAATCATTCGCCTTCTGGGTTACGAGGCTGTAGTTTTTGATTTTTGCGGCTGTAACCATCGCAAGATAATCTCTTGTGACCCCCAGCTTTGCTGCGGATGAAGTGATTAGTTCAAGCGGGTCAAGGTGCAAGGAACGGTCATTATACCCTTCCGGCACGCCTACATTGAGGACAGCTTTAACCTGTTTGCGCCCGCCATTATAAAACGCTGAACTTACAGTCTTTAAAGTATTATCACAAAATACGGCTAGCACGTTATCCTTTACGATAAGTTTAGTGTTCTCTGCAAGGTTAATTTCCTCCAAGCCTGCCAGGACCCCTGAAGCTATTTTTGGGGTTTACTAGGATTTATAGTAATGGCTTTTGATGGGCACAGATTAACGCAAACACAACATCGATTGCATTCCACAACATCAATCACTTGTGGCTTTTTGTTTTTGCCCTCCTCTAAAACGCCCTGCGGACAAACGCCAACACAGATAAGCCCTGCACAGGGAGCACATTTAGCGGTGTCAATGATAATAAAGGATTTTTGCTGCTTGCCCATGCGAATCAACAATTAAATAAGCGCCAAGAATATATTGTTTGCGAGCATGTGATAAGAGGCCATGAAAATAGGCTTAGTCACCTATACCCCTGAAAAAGTTGAGGGCTTTAATCTTAATGTTTACTATTCAAAATGGGCAGATGGACAAGTTTTCTCAGCAGCGAAAGCCATGCAAAATGATGTTACAGTGTTTTGCGATGCTAAAGCCATCAGGGAAAACCCAAGCATAGTTGCCGTCTCAAACAGTGGTCCCGCAATGCGCAAAAATAGAAGATCTAATTTGGCTTTTGACTTTGTTTGTCCAACAAACCCAGAGTACAGAACCAAAGTGTTAGACTACATTGAGAGCCTAAGCAAAGAAAACATCACGGGCGTAACCTTAAACCTCTATCACTTTCCAGATCAAGAGTACTGTGTCTGCCCCAGATGCGTCGAATTGTGGAAACAAAGCGGCTTAAACTGGACGCAATGGAGAGCTCAAACAGTAACAAATTTTGTCTACGATGCCAAAGAACGGGTGAAGGGTACTTTTGCGGTTGAAATTTATCCTGATCCGGTGCTGGCTAAGGAAAGATTCGGCTTAGACTTAAATGCGATAGCGGAGATCGTTGATTATTTCCATGTTCCGCTTTCATCGAGAGATTATTTAACTATGTACTGGGTTGACATGCTGGCAAGAGATTTTGTCGCGTCGTTGAAGAAGCCTGTTGTTTTAGAATTAAGCGCCGAGATGCCAACCGACGAGAAATTGGATGCGCTGCTGAAAACGGTGGCTTATGTTTCCAGGTACAAGTTGGATGCAACGCTGCTTTTAGTGCATGATTCAGAGAACGCTAAACAGATTTGCAGGTTTGCTGTTAAAAACATTGACTTCCGAAATTGGCTCGAAAAGTACAATTTTGAGGAAATGAGCCGAATCGTTGATGCTTGGGCTAAAATTTATTGAGTTTGCTTCTGTATTCTCTTAGCCGCTTCATATCAAGGTCAGCGGTCAATATCGAATCTTCAGGTGCATCGGTTACTTCGCCAAGTGTGCCCCATGGAGCAACAATTGCGCTTCTTCCACCTCTCATGCTCGAGCACACGTTTCCGACTTTAAGGACGAACAAGCCATTATCAGTGGAAACCTTCTCGGTTAACGGGTGACCCTTAACGCTTGGATGAGTGCCCATCGCTGCAACGGGGAGAGAAATTATTTCAGCCCCTAAATTAGCATTTTTTTTAACAAGGTCAGCGTCAAACATGTCAGCGCAAACCAAAAGTCCAATCTTGCCGATGTCCGTATTAACGACCACGGGTTGTGTGCCTTTGGCGACCCCAGCTTTAACTTCAGCTTGAATGGGGTTAATCTTTTTGTATTTAGCTAAAAGTAAACCGCTTTTCCACAGAGTGCTCGTATTATAATAATTTCCGCTGTCTTCCTCAAGCACTGAACCGCCCAACAGATAAATATCAGATATTTCCTTAGAAATTTCAGCCAGAAAATTTAGGGTTACTTTGCAGGTTTCTTTCGAAATGCTTGATGCATCGGTGAAGTCGGCCATGCAGTTTGGAACCGTAAAGTACTCAGGCAAAGCGATTAGGGCTGGTTTTTGCTTGGCAGCTTTTTGGATTGCCAGTTTAGCTGCTGTTACATTACTATGCAGTGAGTCGCGTATTTTCATATGAAGTAAGCTTGTTTTCAAGGGGTGAATCCTCTTTGAAGTGTTTTTGCGGTTGTGTTTATGACTCTCATTTTTTTAACTTTTAAATGTGCTGTTTTGAGGGTAATGGGTTATTTTGTTCGCGTTAGACCGCGTCTGTTCAGTATTTTGCCCACTTTCAACACATATGTTTATTATTTTTTTGCTTTTGTTTGCATATGGAGAAACCTTAAATAGTGGAAGGATGACAAGCAATGTAACACGAGGGAAAGAAATGGCGCTTGACCCATCAGAATACACCAAACTCTTGCCAGAAGTTAGAACTTTAGTAAACAAAGTTGTTAAGAAAAACATGGCTGACGGCTTCTTGTTTTCAGCTGGAACAGACACTCAAATAATTGCTTATGAAGCAGTGAAGTACAAACCTGACATCCCATGCCTCACTTTAGCTTTTAAGCATGGAAACCCAAAAGACACCGAATACGTAAAGAAAATGGTTGCTCTCTTAAAGCTAAAACAGGAAACCTACGAGTTCGGCAAAGAAGATGTACTCAAATTTTACCCGAAAGTCGTGGAAGCACTCAAAAAATTCGACCCCATGGAAATAAGAAACAGCCTACCCGTCTACATCGGCTTAACCATCTTCAAAGATAAAGGAGTAAAAAGCGTATTCACAGGCGACGCATTAGACGAGCTTTTCGGGTACCCATGGCAATTCCACCTAACCGAAGTGGAATTCGCAAAGAAGCAAGAAGAAATGTGGGCAGAAATGGGCTTCTCCTCACTCCCCATGGCTGCGGCTCTTGGAGAAACCATATGCGCACCATACATGGATCCAGAGTTCATGACTTGGGCAAAGAAACTGCCTATCAAATTCAAGATAAACATGTACAACGGCGTAAAATACAGCAAGTGGATACTTCGCAAAGCCTACGAGGACGTAATACCCAAAGACGTCATTTGGAGAGCAAAAGCACCGCTTGAACAGGGAACAGGAACAGAAACACTCAGAACCTACTTTAACGATATGATTTCTGACAAGGATTTTGAAGCGAAAAAGAAGTCAATAAAAGCAGCAGACAACGTTGAAATCCAAGACAAAGAACAATTACTCTACTATGAACAGTTCAGAAAGAAATTCGGTAAACCAAAAGATGTCTTTCCAGAGAACGGCGGAATACAGTGTCCAAAATGCAAAAGCTACGTGAAAACAAAGATTCAGTTCTGCAAGATTTGCGGAGCTTACCCAATCTAAAACTCTCTTTTTATTTTTTTTAAATTCCTGAGATTTGCAGTATTTTTTGGGAAAGACTTAATTCTTTAAGTTATTACTTGTGGCGATAACGAGAGGATTTAAGGTTGGCTGGTCTGTCACAGTTAAAGTGGGCAATGGCTACTTCGATTTTCCTAGCCGCTTTCATATTTGGTGTTCTCGTGTTTGCAATTGTTTTCTTCTTGCAATTGCCTGTTTTTGCCGGTTTACTTGTTGCTATAATCGGTACGGCCCTCTTCATACTGTTCGAGTACGCGATAGGTCCAGTTATGGTTAAAGTGTCAACAAAGTTGCATTACCTAAAGCCCGGCGAGAACCCTTGGCTTGAAAAAACAGTTAAAGAATTAGCTGACAAAGCCGGTTTACCAATGCCGAAGTTAGCTGTAGTTCCGAATAATACGCCTAACGCGTTTACTTTTGGCAGATCCCAAAGCAGCGCAACGTTGGCGGTGCATGAAGGTCTTTTGAGGAGTTTGAAGGAAGATGAAATTAGGGGCGTAATAGCTCACGAGTTGGGTCATATTAAACATAAAGATTACATTGTGATGACTGTTCTCTCCGCGCTGCCTTTAATTGCGTACATAATTGCCGAGGTAACTTTGATATCAGGTGCGTTTAGCGGCGGCGGAAGCTCGGGGGGAGGAAGAGGAGGAAAAAACCAAGGCAATTCGGGTGCAATATTAATCTTAATCGGGGTAATCTCGTTTGTAATTTATATATTAACATTTTTGATTGTTATGAGGCTTAGTCGTCTTCGCGAACATTTTGCAGATTCATTCTCCGCTTATGTGACAGGTTCACCAAGGGAATTGGAAAGTGCCTTGGCAAAAATCACTTATGGCTTATCCATTTCGCCCAAGCCTCCGGAAGGAGCTAGAGCGTTCTACATTGCAGACCCAGCGACGGCGAAACAGGACGTTAAAGAAATCATGGATAAAAAAGACCAGTACGACTTAGACCATGACGGCGTTTTGGATGAGCGTGAGTTGGAATTAGCGATGGAGAGAGAATCCAAGAGCACATGGCATCAAATTAACAGTTTGTTTTCTACTCACCCACCGACGTTTAAGCGTATTTTGCTTTTACGTGAAATCGAACAGGAAATGGACACTGGAAAATACAGTAGCGACAAAATGTACACTCATGTCTAAAAATCGGGATTTTTAGGTTAAAAGTATTCAAATCTATGCGAAGACTAATATCTCTGCAAAAGCGATTTATTATAAAACTTCCCTGAGAGAATATAAATGGTATATTGTCCTGAATGCGGTGGAGAAATGCATTACGAGATAGGCACCAAACACTATATCTGCAAAAGCTGCGGGTTATCAGTGACACAGCAAGAACTTAATGATTTGCGGGATAAGAACAGGCCGAGCGAGGAAACGGCGGAAGAAGAGAAGGAAAACCGCAGAAAAGAATACCTCAAATGGTGGCTTAGCAAGAAATAAAACGGGCATAGCCAAGGGTTATGCACGTTTAGTTAGCAAACACTATAAAACATACTTTTTTAATTACTTGGATCTATCGAGTGAAGGCTATGACTGTGGACGTTGAAATAATTTGTGTAGGGAACGAGTTGCTCATAGGCAAGATAGTTAACACAAACGCTCAGTGGCTCGGTAAACAGTCAACAAGTCTTGGAGCCAACGTTAAGCGCATAACAGTAGTCGAGGATATTGTTGATGAAATCGCTAAGGTTATTTGCGAAGTCAAAGAGCGAAAACCGCAGTTTATAATTACTACTGGCGGGTTAGGCCCCACTTTTGACGATAAAACGTTGCAGGGCGTAGCTAGAGCATTAAACCGCAAATTAGAAATCAACCGGAGGGCGTTATCGATGGTCAAGGAAAAATGTGTAGAATACGCCAGAAAAAGGCAGCTCTCAACAATAATTGAATTAACGGCGCCCAGAGTCAAAATGGCAGCCTTACCAGAAAAAACAGAGCCAGTCAACAACCCAATCGGTACTGCACCCGGGGTACGCGTGGATTTGGAAGGAACGGTTCTGTTTGCCCTGCCAGGTGTACCTTCAGAGATGAAAGCGATTTTCACGGAAACGATAGCGCCTATCCTTAAACAAGCTGTGGGTGACAGAGTTTTTTGTGAAAAAAGCATGTTTTTGAATAACATAATGGAATCCAATTTGGCTCCATTAATCGACAAAGTAATGAGTGTCAACAAGGGAGTTTACATAAAGTCTCATCCGATGGGAGTAGAAAATAAGGCGCATATTGAAATTCACTTAACAGTTACAGCTAAAAATGAAGAAAAGCCCGCGGAAAAGCTCCTAAAAGCAATGAAGGAGCTTGCAAGTTTGGTTGAGTCGAATGGCGGAGAAGCCATCGTTACACCGTAAATAGTGTTTTGGTCCAGTATTTCGTTACAAGAAGACAAAGTGGATAGTCAGCAAGAGCCTTTTTAGCTTGGAACTAGTTGCGGTTAGGCTTTGTATCTACCGTAGGTTACTGCATAATTGTGTGGGGAAAAATTGGCAAAAATGGTTCTTTGTGCTGTTTTTTGAAAAGCTTTTTTCAAATTGCTTTTCTGGTTTAGGGCTTAAATTGTTTGCAGGTTGAATGAAGAAAAGTAAAGAAAAGTAAAAAAGTAAAGAAAACTATGTTCGCTATTGAACTAGCCAAGTTCAAGACCAAATTGCAAAATGGGAAAGCGAATGGGCTAATGCACACAAGAAAAGAAAATTAAAGCAGGAAAATCTAGGATTTCTTGGGTTTTTCCAATTCTTTTTTGAGGAGTTCTGCTTTGTCGGTTTGTTCCCATGTGAATTCTGGTTCTTCTCTTCCGAAGTGTCCGAATACCGCGGTTTTCTTGTATATTGGTCTTAGCAGGTTTAGTTGGTCAATGATTGCTTTAGGCCTCATGTCGAAATACTTTGTCACTAACTCGAGAATTTTCTCATCCGGCAGTTTCCCAGTTTCATAAGTATTCACAAACACAGAGATTGGTTGTGCTACACCGATTGCGTATGAGATTTGGATTTCGCATTGATCAGCCAAGCCAGCAGCGACAATGTTTTTGGCGATGTATCTTGCCATGTAACAGCCTGAACGGTCAACTTTTGACGGGTCTTTACCGCTGAAGCATCCGCCGCCGTGGCTTCCAACTCCGCCGTAGGTGTCAACGATGATTTTTCTGCCCGTTAACCCTGAATCTGCAAGTGTTCCGCCGATTACGAATCTGCCTGTGCCGTTAATGACGTATTTTATGTCTTCAGCTATCATGTTGGCGGGGATAACGTATTTGATTACTTTTTCGATAATGTCTTTCTTTAAGGTTGCATCGTCAACGGTTCCGTTGTTTTGGGCCGCAATAACAACCGCTTTAACGCATTTTGTTTTGCATCCGTCATATTCCACTGTAACTTGAGATTTGCAGTCCGGACGCAGATACGGCATAATTTTTGTTTTTCTGCATTCAGCTAAGCGTTTAACAAGTTTATGTGCTAGCATAATCGGCAGGGGCATAAGCTCTTTTGTCTCGTTGGTTGCGTAGCCGAAAACCATTCCTTGGTCACCAGCGCCCTGCTCGTGGCCTTTGGATTCAGTTACACCCATAGCAATGTCTGGAGACTGCGCAGTTATTGAGGTCAAGATGCCGCATGTTTCCCAGTCTAAGCCATCCTTAGCATTGTCGAATCCAATTTCTTTAAGGGTTTGGCGAACAACTTTTGGGATATCAATGTATGTGCAAGTTGTAATTTGACCCGTAATCATTACGGTTCCCTGCATCACGAGGGTTTCGCAGTCAACGTGAGCTTTGGGGTCATTTGAAAATATTGCGTCTAATACGCTGTCGGATATCTGGTCTGATACCTTGTCTGGGTGACCTTCTCCAACTGATTCAGATGTAAACAAGTATTTTCCGTTTCTTTTCATGAAAATCTTTCCGTTCAGCTTTAATAGGACATAAGTAACTTTGCGTTTTTCTTAAAAGGCTTTCTGTTAAAAATATTCCTCTAAGAAATATCAATAGCATATGCTTCTTGCAAAAATGATTTTAACTCCCCAAACAACACAGACAAGAAGATGATTAACATGAAGGCACCCATATTTACTGAAAAAGCGCCAAACCCAGTAGGCCCATACAATCAAGCGGTGAAGGCGGGTAAATTCTTGTTTGTCTCGGGGCAACTGCCAATTGATCCAAAGGAAGGCAAAATCGTTGCCAAAACCGTGGCGATGCAGACGAGACAGGTCATGGAGAACGTAAAACTATCTTGGATGCTACAGGTTATGGTCTGAAAGACATTGTTTTATCTAACGTGTATCTTTCTTCTATGTCGTTATTTGACGAGTTCAACAGTGAATACGACAAGTATTTTGATGCAGAATTTCCTGCCCGAACGACAGTCGACGTAGAATTGAAAGATGAGGCGCTTGTTGAGGTTTCAGTTGTTGCTTACAAAGACTAACATGGCAGTCCTTTGACAAATTATAAAAGCTAACTAACGCTTAGATAGAGCAGGGCAAAATATGGCTGTATCGCTAAAAAAGTTCATACAAGAAATCGCTGGAAAAAAGGCTCCAGGACCATCAACCACCTTCACCATATTCCATGTTTTCTATGCTTTAGAGCTTATGGCAGAGAAACCTCTTGGCAGAAACAAACTAGCTAAGAAACTCAACGTTGGTGATGGAGCAGTACGCACAATAATAAGCAGACTTAGAAATGCTGGTTTAATTGAAACGTCCAAAGAAGGCTGCAGTTTAACGAAAAAAGGTCTAGACGTTTGGGGGCAATTTGAACAAGTTTTTCCTAAACGGGTCGAAATTCCAAAATCAGAATTGAATGGATCCGAATTTAATTTTGCTTTTTTGGTGAAAAACAGCGGGCAAAAAGTGGGGTCGGGAATTGATCAGCGGGATGCGGCTATCATTGCCGGTGCACGTAAAGCCTTAGTTATTGTTTTCAAAGATGGTCATTTGCGTATTGAATCAGTCAGTAATTGTATAGAGAAGGATTATCCGAAAGCAGCATGCCAAATTCTTAAGGAATTAACGCCTGAAGATAATGATGTTATTATTGTCGCTGGTTCTGATTCAGCTTTGAGGGCTAAGCGTGGAGCCTTTGCAGCAAGCTGGTCACTGGTTAGCGCTTAAGCTTTTAGGTTGTGTATTTTTCTCCTTGGTTTAAGATTCGTTCAAGTGTTGTGTTAATGTTAGTCATGCCTTCGTTTGTTTTGGAGGAAACGGGCATCAACAAAAATTGTAAGCCGAGCTTGTTGATGGCTTGCATCATGTTGCGGCTGAAGAGGCGTTTGGTTCCTTCCAGTTTCTCTTCAATCGCATCTTCAAGTGCTCTAGTGTTAGCTGACCAAGTCGCAATAGCCTGCACATCCTTTTTCGGTAACAAATCAATTTTGGAGAGAACGTGCAGTTGGGGTTGGAAGAAGCGATTGTAAACTGCGGCTGAAAGAAACATATTTGAAACATAGTTCATCGGATTAGCTGAGAAGACGGCGTCAAAGAGGTAAATTAACGCTTTAGGCTCCTTTGTTAACTCATCAACTATGTACGGTCCACTTGCTCTGAAAGCAAACAGCTCCATCTGCCCAGGAGTATCCACCAAAACGATGTCAGCATGTGCCTCTTCGATGTCGCGGGTTAAATTTTCAATTTCATCAGCGATTAAATCAGCTGCCATAATCAATGCGCCGTTTGGTCCTAAACCGTATTTTTCCATTAAATCGCCAACATCAACATAGTTGCGCACGTCAACATCCGGCGAATAAGGCAGTTTCAATGCGCCAGGATCTAAATTAACTATGGCAGCATCTTGCTTTGACATCTTTAGCCATTCGCTGAAGGTTGCAGTGAATAGGGATTTGCCTGAACCAGCTGTTCCAATAATAAACGCGAGGGGCACTTTTTTCTCTCCGCTTAACGTGTGAATTACTCGAAAAGTAATAACCTTTCTGTTATTATGATGATGATCAGTACGCTGAGTTGCCTTTTGCTCCTAAGTGAAAGCTGGGCTTAATATTTTAAGGATGCGCGGATTAGTCGTTGGTAAACGTAGATGAAGTAGATTGATGTGAAAGCTGTAAGTGTTATTTCAATTGTGAGGATTGCTGGGTTTGTTTCTACTGCCCTGAAGTATCCTTGCAGGAGGATATTTGAGAAGACAAGAATTTGGAGAAAGATTGCGCCTCCTAAACAGCTTAGGCCTAGACTGTGGATAACTAGGCTGATTCTGTGGTTTAGCTTTGGATCTATGGTCATTTGGTCATCGAGAAATAATATGTTTATCGAGACTTAAGATTTATGAAAAAATAAATAGAATTCCAAATAATTATGCCCTGTGGTTTTTTTTTAAAAAGTCTGCGCTCTTTATGCTGCTGCATAAAATGCTAGATAAATTTGCGGTAAATCTCTGCAAGTTGCATAGCTATTTTATTGGCCTCAAATTTCTGTAAAACCCATTCCCTTCCATTTCTGCCAAAAGCATTTCTCTCTTGTCTGTTCAGAATTAGCTCTTCCAGAGCACCGTTAAGTTCGCGTGGGTCGTTGGGTTTAACGAGAATTCCCGTAGCGCGGTCTTTAACAACTTCAGGTATTGAGCCGGTTGAAGTTGAAATGACAGGTTTTCCGCATGCCATAGCTTCAACTATTGAATAACCAAATTGCTCAGCCCAAGTTTTGGTTGTAGCACTTGGCAAGCAGAACACATCTGCCAGATTGTGAATTTGAGGCATATTAGAATAATTGATCCTTCCCAGATACTTCACTTTGTGTCCGATTTTCAGGTTTGCAATAAGCCGGCTGATTTGAACCCGCGTACTTGGAGAGCCTGAACCGACAATTAAAAGCTCAACGTTTTGGACGTTACTCAGGAGCATAGAAAAAGCATTTAAAAGGCTAAATATGCCCTTTTCAGGAACCAGCCGTCCGACAAACAGAATTCTTTTCGAATCTTCAGAAATGCCTAGTTTTTTACCAATTTCCGCGTTTCTTTCAGCAGGTTTAAACCTCTCGCAGTCTATTCCGGCGGGCAAAACGGAAATCCGGTCAGGACTCACGCCCTCGATGACAAGTGCTGCTTTGGCTTTTTCTGTTATGGCGACAAAATGGGTTGCGTACGTGCGATTATATTTCTTAATTTTTGAATAGGGAAGGGTCTCTACGTTGAACGGTATGTTTTCCCATTCCGTAACTATCGTGGGAATTCCCGTTTTCACTGCTTGATAAGTGTAAGGGTAGAACAAGTCAGCAGAATAGATGATGTCGAGGTCTGAAGTTAGTTTCTTTAGGTCAAATACTCGAAGGTTCCAAGATCGAAAGTTGTATTTTGTTAGTTTGCTAGCGACGGATAACAGTGGCTGAAGTTTCCCTTTAGTTAAAGTCTTGAAGTTGTGCCCTACTCTTACGGGAAAGTGAATTTCTGACAGGTTAGTTGCATTATCGTAAGTGGTGATACCTATGGGTTGAAAGCCGTACTTCGGGAGTTTCTCGAAAAACTGCCCTTCAGACGGATTCAGACTGGGTCCTCTTAAAATACCCACTTTATGCAAGGCTTACCACTTAGCATTTGATTAATACTTCAATTCATCATGTTATCCAGACATAATAATTTATCCCAGAAAAGCCAAGAAGCTCAGGACCTGCTTTTTCAATTGTTCATTTACCTAAGGGGTCAGGTTGAAACAAGTTGCGAGGCTAAGTGGAAGCTTCAACGTCAACCGTAAATTAGAAATCGATAGTTTTGAAGGCGTAGAAGACAACAATGCTTTCAAGGAACGTCTGCATTCGGAGGGTGCACGAGAGGTGTCAGGTTTTTTTGATTCTTCAGAAAAATCTGTTCCATCTGGTCTGTGGCTCTGTCCCAAGTGAACTGCTGAACGTACTTGTGTCCCGCTTCAGCGATTTTCCTCAGTTTTCCTTCATTCTCTAACAATCCAATTATGTTTTGGGCTAGCGCTTCAGGAGTACGGGGTGGGGAAACCATTGCTGTTTGTCCCGCAATCGTATAGTCTGGTATTCCTCCAACGTTCGTTGCTACAACGGCGCAGCCGCAAGCCATCGCCTCCATAGGAGGCAACCCAAAACCCTCAACCCAGCTCGGGAGAACGAAGATTTCGGAAGAATTGTATAGCTCTTTTAGTTCATTATCTGAGACGCTTCCGCATTTTGTGATCCAGTCTGGAACCATTTTTTTGGATGCCGCACCGTACAGCACAAACTTGACGTTCGGATGTTTTTCTTTCACAATTACGAATGCTTTGATCCCATCTTCTGTTCCCTTATCCTTGGTTGGTCGGTAAGGCATTAGAATTTTTTTTTCTCGCCTGTTATTTGTCTGTTTATAGAAGGTTTCAAAATTAACGCCGTTTGTAACTACACCTTCCACTTTCTCCTTAAATTTTACTTCCAACAGGTCCCTTAACCATGATGAGATTGTTATTTTCGTAAGAGGCATCTTGTAAGTCTCATCGACCAAACTTTTAATTTTCCGGAGTTTCGCGTCCGTTGGAACAACATCATGCATTGCCAAACAGAGTTTGTTGGGGTCTTTTTCTAAACTTTCAGCTTTCCTCCAAAGTTCCTCATCGTACCACATATTCCATATTTCATAATGTTGGATAAAATAGAATTTTTCGCCCTTGCTGTTTTTTAGTTTATTCACAAAATACGCGGTCTCCCACGCAGTTGCTACTACAACATCTGCATCGGGAATGCCTCGTTCAACAAGTTTCACTAGTTTTGGAGAAATTGATGCTGCTCTGATGAGGCGTGCCTCAAGATGAAACCAACTTATTTTGTTGCCTCTTTTAAGGTTTTTTAATGCACCCACGGTCCGGTCTCGAAAGCTTTTCAAACTTAAGTCAGACGCGATTGGGGGAATAAGGGGGTAAATGACGTTTACTTCATGCCCTCTTTCTTTGAGGCGATTTGCATATTCGTAAACTACCCGCATTCCGCCTGAGACGCTGTTACCAGTTCCTGGCAGAACAAACGTTATTTTCATCTATTTTCTCTCTGAATGGTTTCATTGTTTGCTACCTATTTGGGACGCGACATTTATGATTTATGATTTAGGTTATCACAGTGTAGTCTTAAGATTTTTGCCAGTTGCTTTTGCTTCTAAATCTTGTTTCATTGCGTTAAAGAATTAAAGTTCAATCGCGATTTACTTTCGTAAACGTCAAAAGCATTAAACACTTAAAGTTTGTTCACCTAAAAGCTAATTAAAGGGTGAACAGAGCGTTGCAATACAATAAAGTTTCCGTCATCATTCTAAATTATAATGGACGAAAAAATCTGGGAAAAATCCTGCAACGTTGTTTAGAATCTGTTTTTGAAACTGATTATCCACTTTTTGAGGTGCTCTTCGTGGATAACGCGTCGACAGACAACAGCATCGAGTACGTTAGGGGCATGTTCAGTCATGATGCAAGATTGCGAATAATTCAGAATGAGCAGAATTTAGGATTTGCCCAAGGAAACAATGTCGGCATAAGAAATGCGAAAGGAAGGTACATCGCTTTGCTTAACAGCGATACCCGAGTTGACCCCAACTGGTTAAAAGAGCTTGTTAGGGCGATTCAACCTTCGGATGTTGGGGCTGTGCAAACCAAATTATTGCAGATGGATTCTGCGGATATACTTGACTGTGCAGGCGGCTTCATAGATTACTATGGATATCATTTCGAGAGAGGCAGAGGAGAAAAATCCTCAAAGTATAGTCAATCGGGGGAGATTTTTTATGCAAAAGGCGCTGGGGTTCTTTTTAAACCCGAAGTTCTCGAAGAGACAGGCTTGTTTGACCCTGAAATATTCGTTTACTTCGATGAGACTGATTTGTGCTGGAGAATTTGGCTAAGCGGGTACAAGGTTCTTTTTGCTCCGAAATCAATTGTTTTTCACAAGTCGGGTTTAACTGCGTCCAAATTGCAGCAGAAAACGAGGTCATACTACTACACCAGAAACCATATGCTGATGCTGTTAAAAAATTACGATTTAGGAAATTTGTTTAAAGTGGTTTTAGTTTCCATTATTTTCGAGTTTCGAAACACGTTTTTATTTTTTGTTCGACGAAAACCTCAAGTAAGTATTGCTATAATCAAAGCGTTATCTTGGAATTTGTTTCATTCAAAATACACTTGGGCGAAAAGGCAAGCGATACAGACACTTATAAGAAAAGTCTCTGACACCCAGATTAAGAGGATAATGTTAAAACCCTATCCACCGTTCCCATTATATCTGGTCTTTTCGAGGGCTAGATACTTGAAAAAGAAACAGAATATTAATACCTAACTCAGGTTAATAGAAAAAGATATGCAGACGGAAACCAAATGAAGATAGACGTTGTTCTACTGACAAAAACAGTTTAAAGCTATGTCTACGCGAACGTGTGGAGTCGATTTAACCAGAATATTAGGTGGACAGACTTATTGTTGTGGACGGTGTAGCAATGACGGAACTTTGGAATTGCTAGAGAAGGGTCTCATTGCTCTAATTATTGCTTCCGTGAGGCAAATGGAGTCTCAGCTGTCTAAACTGATTGGCGTATTATGGTAGCCTCGGATGTGATCATTAACAAGGGCTGGTTCAGCAGACCTGGAAACACGTTGACGACATCGTAGGAGCGATAGGGGGCGTGATCATGCAGTTGAAGAATATTTCTTTAACATTACTTACGCAATGTTGAATTTTTACCCAATGGGTGTCAAGGAACTACTGGTAAAACAAATTAGAAGCGAACTTTGCATGATGCGAGTTGCCCTCATCCGGACATAGAATGTTAAAAACATAAAAGTCCTCGGAACCTGCACATTTAGGAAGACAATTACATATGGTGCCACATAGAGCTACAGATTTCTGAAAGTTAAAACTTCAGGCGACAATATTTCCACTTCGTCTCTCAGTCATTCGACACAGCAAAAAATGGCAAATATTTAAGAATTGATTCATGCTTTAGAGCCTAACTGGACCTATAGAGCATATGAGAGTTGCAATGATTAGTACGCCGCTGGTGGGACGTGGTGGCGGACAGAGGCAGATTCTGAGACTAGCCGTTGAGCTTCAAAGATTTGGACACGAAGTGGAGATTTTCACGAGTGCCGTTAACAAAGAGAATTGTTATTGCGATATGATTGAAAAACTCACAGTGAAGGTGGTACCGCATCCGCTGGAAAAAAGGATGCCTAAGTTGCTGATTCCTATTGAGAATCAGCAAAGAGGCGGCCAAGAAACAGTTGCTGAAACTGCTGAGTCTTCGTCTTTGCGTCGTTGGATGCGGAGGGCAATGGGAAGGCAGTTTTACACTATCCCTTACCAACTTCCATCGATGGTTAACATAGGAAAGAAAATTCCTAAAGGATTTGATATTATCAATAATCATAATTTTCCTTCTGAATGGGCAGCTTTCTTGGCGAAAAAAAGATTGAATGCCCCAGTTGTATGGATGTGCAATGAACCACCTGACTGGTTTTTTGTTCCCGAATATAGAAGGGGCTTACGCAAGATCAATTGGCCAATCTATGAGATACTGGACGAAACTGTTGCACAGTATATCGATGAGATTTTGGTTTTGTCACGCGTGGCTCAGAAATATGTATGCAGAGCGTATAACAGATCATCAAAAATTGTAAGAACTGGTATAGACGTTGACCTTTTTCATGGTGCTTCAGGATCAAAAGTAAGAAAAAAATATGGGTTGGGCAAGAACTTTGTTTTGCTGCAAGTTGGAAACTTTCAACGAACCAAAGGGCAGATTGATTCCATGCGAGTACTAAACAATCTTGCAAAGCGCTACAGTGGAATCAGCTTAATTCTAGATGGGGGCGGTCGAAAGGAAGATTTAATGCGATTGGGCGAAAGCCTCGGTGTAATAGACAAAATACACTTTTTAAACACCAAGAATGACAGTGAACTTGCTGAGGTCTACGCTGCTTGTGATGTGTTCCTTTTCCCCGCGCAGATAACTTGGGGGTTAGCGGCAATTGAAGCTATGGCTGCTTCAAAACCTGTTGTTGTCACAAGTAGGTGTGGCGCATCAGAAATCATCCAATCAGGCATAAATGGAATAGTTGTTGACTACGCCAAAACAGAGGACGTGGCAAAACAGGTGGAATCTTTGTTGAACGATGCCCAACTTCGCAGAAAAATTGGCGATAACGCGTATCAATATGTTAAAAACCATTTGTCATGGGAAAAATATGCTAAAACCATGGAAATGATTTTCGAAAAAGCCGTATTGGCGTCTAAACAAAAATAGATAGTAGCTAGAAACTTGGAAGACTTGTCTTTTCTTATCGGGCTTTACAATCCTACCGACACCCAATGGGTTTGTTTTGGGCCTGTGAGCGTTCAATTTAAGGAGAATTGGGTTATAATGTGTTTAATATCCAATCGCTATTTTTTCTGCTTTCTCCTTATTATATAAATAGCCAGTTCTCTCTCAATATACCGGTTAAAAGTGCAACTTGGTAGTAGGTTTGATCAAAAAAGTTGACTTAGTGATGTGGGCCAAGAACGGCACCAGAACTCTCGGTCCAGTACTAGAAAGGATCAGTGAAGTGGTCCCTGAAAAATTCGTTAATAGCAAAATCTTGATTGACGATGGAAGCACGGATGACACCGGACTGATTGCGGGAAAATACGGGTGGATTGTTTATACAAACAAAGGACATGGAATCAGTGACGGAGCAAACACAGCTCTGAGCTACGTGACAACCGAGTATTTCCTCAGTTTTGAACAAGACTTACTTTTGGCGCCTGATTGGTGGGCAAAAATCCCAACTTATCTAAGCGACGCAAAGATTGCGGCTGCATCGGGAATACGCTTTGCTGATGGGCCTCCTGGAGTGAGAAAGATGCAGCAATACGTTACCAGAAAATACCGAGGCGAAGCCGAATTGGCATCTTGGCTTAAATCGAGGGAGATGTCGGCGTTTACTCTGGGTAAAACCTTGGATAACACGGTCTACAAGACAAGCGTAATCAGAAAGCTAGGGGGGTTCCCGAAATTGCGTGTGAACGCTGGAACGGAAACGATGCTTGCCTACCGGCTGGAGAAAGCGGGTTATCACTGGGCAGTAGATTACAAGGTGCAGTCAACCCATCTTCGTGGGGGCTTGCGGCAGGAGCTTAGGCACCAGTACTTTTATGGATCACAGCTAAGGGAGATTTACAGGCAGCTTCGGGTTGAAACAAATCAAGCTCCGCCAGTAACTCGTTCTGGCGTCATGTACAGGTTTTTCATGTCGCCTTTCACGGGACTTTTCATGTCTATTAAAACACGGGAGCCATCTATAACGTACATTCACCCGTTGATTAGATTCAACTACATGAAGGGCTTCTTGGAAGCAAACAAAAAGAAAGACGAACCGATGCATTAGCAGGTTTCAGGCGATTCATCAGTTTTCATTAAGTCTTTTTCGACGGCTTCAGCTCTCTTTTTGACTTTTTTCACTTCAGCGTCAATCTGCTTATCCTTTACTTCTTCGATCCGTTTCTGATTAGACGATAGAATAAGGCGAAGTAAATCTGAATCGTACACGCCGAGCAAAAGCTCTGTGTTGGGTATCAGGCAATGTCCCCCTATAGGTCCTGGAAACATTATCGGGCGGTCAAACCTGACGCGGTGTGTGTCCTCAAGAAAATCAACGGTTTCATCGAAGTCGGCGCCGAATTTCTTTGAGATACGATGCATTTCTTGGAAGCAAGCTATCATCCAAGCTCGGTAAGTTGTTTCGAAAAGCTTAGCCAACTCCGTTTCTGTGCAGCTCTTAAGAGTCTTGACTTTTAGGTGCATTTTTTCGAGGTGTTTGCATGCGGCTTGGGCTGATTTGGCGTCTGCGCCCCCAACGTATTTTGTCCAACGCTTCATTTCCCACTTCATATGGGCGGCGTTTTTATGCACACCGCGAGAAGGGGAATGCGCGACGAGGCACTTGCATTTTTCTGCTACTTTCATTGTGGTTCCTGGAGGAACAGTGCTGTTAATGATTGTGAGGTTTGGCTTAAACTCTTCAACGTAGCCAACGATTGCGTCTACAAAGTTTTGTTGGTTACTGCAAGGGAGGCAAATGTGCACAGTGTCTATTTGGCTTGGGATATTTTTTCTACTTTGACCTAGCTCTTGCATTTTTGTTTGATCCAAATCCAATCCGTAAATCGTAAAACTCTCTTTCTCATCATTTATTAATGCAAAAAGGGTATGTCCGATTTCGCCTAAACCTATAATCAGAACTGTCTCTTTAGTCAAGACGCTTGCCTCCATCGCTGGAAAGTCAAGTTAAAGTTAAACTATTTAAATCTGGAGCCCGAAAGAACAGTTTATGCTGAATCTAAAGAGAGGTACAGGCATAATTACAGGCTCCAACGTAGAAATAGGCGAAAATGTCGCCATTTGGAATTACGTTGTAATAGGTGATAACACAAAAATCGGCGACGGAACCAGCATTGGAAGCTTTTGTGATATTGGTAAAAACGTGGTTTTAGGTAAAAAGTGCAACATACAGGCGCACGTGACTATCTCAAACGGCTGCGTACTCGGCGATAACGTGTTTATCGCGCCTAACAGCTCACTTCTAAATGACAAGTACCCGAAAAGCCCGTTTCTGACACCGCCAGTTGTCAAAGATAACGCTATAATCGGGGGAGGAGTTACCATACTGCCAGACGTGACAATAGGCGAGAAAGCGGTGATTGGCGGCGGAAGTGTAGTCACCAAAAACGTTCCTTCCAGAACAGTGGTAGCTGGCGATCCAGCAAGAGTAGTAATGACTCTAGAAGAATATGAAGCCAAACGCGACGCTTTCACAAAACCAAGATCCAAGGTGAAGAAATGAGAATATGGTATGACGCCTGCACAGGTAAGCATGTTAGGTATGGCACAGCTATTGCACAGCGTCTTAGGAAATCAGGTCATGAGTTTATTTTTACAACTCGTGAGCACCCAGACACGCTACCTTTAGCGCAGATTCTTGGAGAAAAACCTATCGTCGTCGGCAAATACAACCCGTCAACACTTTTTTCGAGACTGGAAGAGAGCGCCGAACGCATAATAGAGTTTTCTAAGCTCTTCAAGGAAGATCCTCCGGACATTGCCATAGCGCATCAATCGGTTGAGCTTTGCCGAACCGCTTTTGGTTTAGGAATCCCAATAATTTTGACTGCCGATACACCTTACGCTACAGCCGTAAACAGGCTGACGATACCTTTTGCGCACACAGTTGTGGTCTCAGAGGCTTTGCCTAAGCGTTTTGTGAAGGAACATTGCGCCAAAAATATTGTCCAGTTCAAAGGAGTAGACGAGGTAGCCTGGATCAAGGATTTTAAGCCTTCAAAAATTGAAGGGCTAAAGAAACCCTTGATAGTTATTAGACAGATAGAATCAAAAGCATCTTATGCAGGGGAAACGCAAGATGTTGCGCAGGCCCTTGCAGATAAACTTGCCAAGTTGGGGAATGTGCGTCTTATCCAAAGATATAATGAACAAGGCAAAACATTCGGGTTTAATCAAGACTTGATGGATTCAGCAAGTTTAGTTGCTATTGCTGATTTAGTTGTTAGCAACGGAGGAACGATCGCGAGGGAAGCAGCACTTCAGGGTGTTCCCAGCATAGCTATTTCAGATATGGCTAAAACTTACGTTAACACGTATCTGACTAAGAAAGGCTTTCCACTTTTTGCTACCACAGAGCGAGGAGTATTTGGTTATGCAAAGAGGTATCTTGGCAAACGGTTTGATATGCAAAGTGAGCTTGAAAAGTTAGAGAATCCGATTGATGTAATCGAAAAAGTTGTTGAAAGCATAAAAACTTAATTTTGGATTGACGCTTTAGGCAACCGTAACTGTAACTTTATCGCCCGGTTTCACACGGAATTTTTCAGCTGCGCTTCCTTGGTTTAGGGCTATTTCCAAAAAACCATGGCTGCCAATTAGAGCAATAGGTTCATTAGGCTTTGCTTGAGCGTACGCTTTGGCAAATGTAAGTTTTAGCGAAAAATTATGTAAAGTTACGTTGACTGTTTCAGAATAGTTTTGAATCATTTCTGTTTCGTTTATGTTTGTGATTATGTTGCCGAAGCCGTCTATGTGCATGACCCTGCCGATTATAGAGCTGTTTGTTCGTTTGATTATATTGAATTCAGGGTTGATTGGGTCTTTTATTTCTGGTCCAAATTCGCTCGGCGGCAATCCTTTGTCCAAATGGGCGGCTACTGGCGCAAAAATATCTCTGCCATGGAACGTACTGGAAATTTTAGCTAGCATAAACGAATGGCTTGTAAGCTGGTATACGTGTTTAATGCCCTGATTTTGAGCAGCTAAAATCAAGATGCCGTTATCAGGTCCGACAAAAAAGCTTTTCTTAGTCTGTATTAATATGGCGCGTCTTTTTGTGCCAACTCCTGGGTCCACAACTGCCAAGTGCACGGTGCCTTGCGAAAAGTATGGTGCAGCCGCAGCCAACATGAAAGCAGCCATTCGAATGTTAAATTTTTCAACTTCGTGTGTTATGTCGATTATTGTTGCTTTTGGGTTTATGGTTAAAATTACTCCTTTCATCTCTGCCACGTAAGGGTCTTTTAGCCCAAAGTCGCTAGTCAAAGTTATCATTTAGGTTAACCGCCATGAACCACTGGGATAAAGACGATTTCGTCTCCATCGTTTAATTTGGTTTCTAAACCGTTTAGAACGCTGATTTCTCTACCATTAATGAGTATCAGCGAGTTTGATCTCGAATCATTGAGTTGGTCGCTGAAGGTTTTATCTAGCCGCGGCATTTCTTGGCTGATTTTTGTTACTAAATCTTGTATTGACATTCCTTCTTGGAAGTTAACAGTTAATTGTGTTTTTCCTGAAATTTGCCGAAGAGCACCGATGAACTTTAACATCAAGGGCATTTGTTTTCTTCCCGTGACTATGTTATAAATTATTTTTGGTTAAAAATTTTTGTGTACTCTTTAATTTCAGCTTAAAAGTTTTGGAATCTTTCTTCGGTCAATGTTTCAACAATATCGGTTGCTATTTCAACGATTGAATCTGCTTGTTTCATCATTGCGTCACCGTTTACTTCTTCTAATTGTGATATTTGTTGTACGATGCTTTCAAGTTCCATTAGAAAGCGCAGAATCGAATCATTCGTGAGGGGATTTTTTATTATCTCTTCTCGGAGGAGTATTTCTATGAAGGCTGGTTCGCCTAGACTATAGTATATGGCGTTTTTTGCTTTTCTGATTGCTTCTAAAACTAAACCTGGGGCCATGTACGGTATTTTTCGCGCTGCTTCCATTTCGGCTTTTGCTTCACGAAGGTACCTTAGTGCCCAGCCTTTTCTGTACTCATCCATCATGGGGTTCTTATCCTGAGGTGACTTTTTATTCTGAGTCTTCTTCTTCAGATTCAGAATCCGTTGAAGAGTTAGCTTGAGCTAATGATAATGTGCGGGTTATGTATCCAGCAATCTGATTTCTCACTCGCGTAGTTGTTCCCTGCGTTAAAGAGTCAACTGAACGCTTGTTTTCATCAAACTTGGTGGTAAATTTAGTTGGAAAACGGCTCATGAGTTCTTTGCCTGTTCGCTTAACCTGGTCAGTCTTAACTTTTCCCAAATTTCAATTCCCCTGGTCATCAATGTTTAGTGTCCGACGCTTAAAAACGTAGGAGCAATTCTCAATAGATGATAGGCTTAATTTAAGTTTACGCCTACAAACGAGCTTTTAACTTACCGATAAGTTTCTATTGGGCGCTGAAGTTTTGTTCGCTTATTTTTATGTTGAAAAAATCTTCAAAGTTTTTTGCTATTTGCTCGGCAACTTTATCAACTTGTATTTTCTTGATTTCAGCTACGGCTTCAACTACGCCACGTATGAATGAAGGCTTGGTTAATTGTCCATTGTAAGGGCTTTTCCAATATGTCACCGGACCATCGGTTTCCGTTAAAAGGTTTGTTAGCGGCACTTTCTCTACGACTTCACGGATACCGTTAGAATATGTTGTTGGTGGACCTTCGCTGATAAAGTATCCATTATACATGGCTCTAATTAGTGCGCTCATTGGGTAGCTAAACCAGTGCAGTAGCACCCGCTTAAGATGGTATGATGGAAGCATGTCTACTATTTTGTCGGTTGTTCCGCGTGAATGTATGATCACTGGGAGGTCAAGCGATTCAGCAAGATGAAGCATTCTGTCGAAAACCATCGTCTGTTTTTCCCATATGGTTTCGTACTTGCAGTCTAAACCGATTTCGCCTATTGCTTTAACCGTGTTTTTATGTTTTTGAATTAAATCTATAGTTTGTTCAAGTTCGTTTTCCTTGAGAACGTTTACGTTCCATGGGTGAATCCCTAAAGCTGGGTAAACTAAGTTAGGATATTTTTCTGACAGGTTTAGGTCGTTTTGGCAAGTTATTAAATCCATTGAATTTGTTACTAATGCTGTTACGCCCGCGTTTTTGGCATCCGCTATCAACTCATCAATATGACCAGTGTATTCGGCATCTGAGAGGTGAACGTGTGCGTCTATTAACTTCATTTTTCTCAGCGCTATTATCACGGTTGGGCGTTTTATAATTTTCTTTGTTAAATTCAAGTTCCATGTAAGCCGACATTTAGAGGAAAAAGCAATAACAAAGGTTAAATATTGCTTTAAAATGAAAAAGAGGCTAGGAGTAGTCGTTATGACTGAATTAGAAATAGCTGTTGCTCCTATGCACAGGTTATGTAAAAAAGCCGGTGCTGACAGAGTGAGCGAAGCAGCAGCAAAGGAACTTGCAAAGGCACTTGAAGAAATCGGCGTAAAGATTGCTAAAGAAGCACTTGATTTTGCGATGCATGCTGGAAGAAAAACCATCAAAGCAGAAGATATTGAGATCGCCGCTAGAAAAGTCATGGGAAAATAGTACTCTAATAACTCAAGTTCTCTCCCTTTCTTCTTTTTTGTTAAAGTTGTTTACGCTCCAGTGCTAGGAAGGAACTTTAGCCTCCTTGAATAAAGCGCTTTATTATGGCAAGCGGTTTAGTTTTTTTGTCAAGATTGAAATGGCTTTTTTAAGCGGTTGCTGATGAGTCCCAGAGGAACTGGAAGTACTCTCGCGCGAAACCTATCAAGCCCACATGGTTGCTCCATATGACGAGGCTCGGTTTGTCTTCGCCTAAAAAGAGCATGGCTTCTTTGCCATCAGCGATTATGCCGCCGCCGAACATATGGTCTCTGATTCGCAACTCACTTAAGCCAGGGTATTTTTTTATGAAAAGCCAATCTTCCTTTTTTCCAGCAACCATAAGTTTTACCCTGACCGTTTTCTTCAAACCACTACCCAGCAACGGTTCAGCCATTGCGATTATTGGTTTTGCGAATTCTGGTGCTGCAATCACGATTTCTTTTGTAGCGTTCTTTAGAACCTCTTCAACCTTAGTTAAAACTGCTTGTTGACCCCGCAGTATCAACATGTCTGGTCGCTCAATGAGCTCTCTTTTTTCATATAGGGGCTGTAGTTCTTGGGCAACGGTGTTTTCCCAGTTCAAGTATTTGTCTTCCAGCCGCAGCTTCGTGAACCTTGTTGCTTCAAGTGGGGGTACAGGATAGTACTTGAAGGGTCGGCTTTCGCTGCTTTTAATCCAGCCCTTTTCTTTGAGCGAATTGAGTACTTCATACATTTTGCTGTAGGGAACTTTGGCTTCTTGGCTTATCTCCATAGCCGTCATTTGCCCACCTTCCAACAACGCTATGTAAGCGTCAATTTCGTAGGCGTTTAGGCCCATTTCTCGCAATGCAGCTCGAGTGTTCTCGTTAATTGACATCTTCTCCCCTCAATCACCTTAGGAAACGTTTGGAAACCTTATTATCAACACATATGCTCTTAAGCACTTCGAAAAACGCTCAAATGTAAGAAGGCAAAAAAACTTGAAAGACATCAAAAACACTAGAAGCATTTGCCCTGAATGCCTAAACGCTATAGACGCAACCATCTATGAAGACGACGGCAAAGTCTTTATCAAAAAAGAATGCGCTGAGCATGGGGCTTTTCAAGAACTGTACTGGTCGGATTACGATCAGTATATGCGGGCAGAAAAATTCCGCTATGACGGCGAAGGAGTAAGTAACCCTCGAACCGAGAAAAAGAACGGGTGCCCATACGACTGCGGCATTTGCCCCGAACACAAATCTCACACTGCACTCGCAATAATCGATGTCACAAACAGGTGCAACCTTACCTGCCCAGTTTGCTTCGCGAATGCTGCGGCTGCAGGATACGTTTATGAACCAACTAAAGAGCAAATCACTGGAATGCTAGAGAACCTTCGAGCCAACAAGCCCGTGCCAGCCACGGCGCTTCAGTTCTCTGGTGGAGAACCCACGATACGCAAAGATCTCTTCGACTTTGTTCGAAAAGCAAAAGAGCTTGGCTTCAGCCATGTGGAAATTAATACGAATGGTCTTCGACTTTCGCAAAGCGTAGACTACTGTCGAGGTCTCAAAGAGGCGGGAGTAAGCACTATTTACCTGCAGTTCGACGGGTTAACCCCTGACGTTTACAAGTTCATTCGTGGAGTAGATCTTCTTGACATAAAAATGAAGGCAATCGAAAACCTTCGCCAAGCAGGAATAGACAGCATAGTATTAGTCGTCACATTGGTGAAAGGGGTTAATGATAACCAACTTGGCGACATAATCAATTTTGCCGCCAAAAACTTCGACGTAGTAAGATGCGTAAACGTTCAACCTGTCAGCCTTTGCGGGCGATTGCCACAGAAAGACCGCGAAAAAATGCGTATCACAATCCCAGACTTCATGAAAAAAGTTGAAGAGCAAACAAACGGAGCAATAAAAGTATCAGACTTCTACCCCGTGCCCACGGTTGTGCCAATTTCAAAAGCGGTCGGTGCACTAAAAGACAGGCGATATTTAGAGTTCACGGCACATCCGCACTGCGGTATGGCAACTTACCTTTTAATTGAAAAAGGAAAAATCGTTCCAATCACGCGCTATGCAAACATCGAAAAATTCATCGGGGTAATGAACAAAGTCTACGAAACCGCGTCGAAGGGAAGCAAGAACAAGGCTAAATTACGCTTGGTTAGTTCAATGCGTCATGTAAAATTCGGTTTCCTAAGAAAATACGTTCTTGGCGTAATAACAAGCGGCGACTACGAGTCCCTCGGCAATTTGCAAAGGCAGGCTATTCTGCTTTCAGCCATGCATTTCATGGATCCATACAACTTTGACCTTGAAAGAGTACAACGTTGCCTAATTCACTATGCTGTGCCAGACGGGCGCATAATTCCATTCTGTACCATGAACTCAATCCATAGAACTGCAGTTGAGAAGAAACTTGGCGTTCCAATCAAAGAGTGGAAAGAAAAACATAAGGTTGAAATAAGCCAGCCATTCTAAAGATGTGAGAACAAAAAAAGCAAAGTGAAAAATATGGGTGGAAAAAAGAAGGTCGGCATAAAGCAGATGGAGAAGCAGCAGGTCAAAGAAGACGAGTCGAAAGAAGCTAAGAAGAAAGAGAAAGCGGGACCGCCAAAAGAAAGAAAATCTATAGGAATAATGCCTCCAGACGCAAAAAACGAAAAAATCGTCGGCGAAATAAAGAAAATGAACGTTCTAACACCATACGCTGTAGCAACAAGGTATAACATTCGAATTAGCACAGCCAAAGACTTCTTAGAACAACTTGAAGCAAACGGTGCAGTGCAACTCGTTTCGGGAAGCCACAACCTCAAAATCTACAAGCCTGCAGCAAGCTAAACTTGCTAAGGACCAATTATTTATTCTAATATTATATAGATTCGGAGTTAGTTTTCATTTGACAGAATTTCCAGAAAGAGTTTACACAGTTGAAGAAGTAAAAACCGCTAAAGAACTAATAGATACAGGCTATAAACACAACTTAACAGTTGAAGGGTCACCAGACTTTAAAGAGAAAATCAACCAGGCCCTTGAACTAATCAAAACGGCAGGTTACTTCGAATTTTTAAGAGCTTACATTAGGAAAATAGTGGAAATCGACGGCATAACTCAATTGCGCGAAACAGAAGTTGTCATCTGGGCAAACAAGTTCGCCGTAGAAAACCCAGTTGACGCAGCTAGCCTATTCATCCAAAAAGCCTATCATATGAAAGAGTACCTAGAGGGTGAACTATACTATGGCGGCAACGCGGAAAAACGCTCAATAGCTAAACGTGTTGAGTTTCTGCAGGTTCTAAAGGATAAAAGCGGCGACAAAAACGTAAAAGAAGAATGCGAACGGCTACTTCAACTGTGGAAAGAGAGTTCATTAGCCTTTTAAGCCGTTAACAATTCAACCTTTATCGTTATTCCACTTTTAACTTGCTTAAAAGCATCCAAATTACTTGTTATTTTGCCAAGTATGCTCACAGGACTATAGGGCTGTGACTTACCGTAGAATACGCATAAAGCGCTACCCATAGGCCAAAAAGCTATAGTGCCAGTTTCCACAGTTGGCTTAGCTTTTTCTTCACCCATTTTAATTGGGATTTCAAAATAAACTTCTTCTTTCCATAATGCAGCTCTGCCTTCAACTGGAAGCTTACGAACGATTGTGTCAATGGTTCTTGGCGCTAAAAACCTGACTAATTCACCTTCAGCTTCACCTAAACCTTCTATGACAAACTTAACTTTTATACGGGAAACATCTGCTGCTTCATCACTCAACTGTATCATGCTCCTTTAAAGAAAATTCAGTAAACATCAAAGGATAGGCTATTCATAATGCAACGTTCAATTTAACTCTTACAGTTGGCAACAGCAGCAAATCGGACAAATCCAGCGCCAATCTGGTTACAAGAGGCTTAGAAGAGTTTTTCCTATGAAATCAACTTGTTCAGCTGTGACTCCTGGATGAATTGGCAGAGAGAAAACTTGTTTTGACGCTTTATCCGTTTCAGGCAGTTTAGCGCTTCCAAAGTTTTCCCGGTAAAACGGCATCTGATGCACAGGGTTGACGTAATAGACTTCGGAGCCAATTCCTTTCTTCTTCAGTTCATCAACAATCTTATTGCGTTCATTTACCATGCCGTCCACAAGTCGTGCAGTATAAAGATACCAGCTGTGCTGTCGGTCTTTTGATTCCCTTGGCAAAATGAGTCTACTACTTTTTTCTAGGATTTTTGTTAGTCGTTGCGCGTTTTGGCGGCGTTTAGCCAAAAAAGACGGCAGTTTCTCCAGTTGCACGTTACCTATTGCTGCTTGTATTTCGGACATGCGATAGTTGTTTCCAAGAATAAGTGAGGCGTATTTGGCTTTTTCTCCATGAGTTCTAATCATCCGCAATGTTTCAGCAATTTGGTCGTTGTTTGTTGTGATTACTCCGCCTTCGCCTGTGGTTACGTTTTTGCTTGCATACAAGCTCCAGCAGGCGGCGTCAGCAAAGTTTCCCGCAGGTTTACCCGCGTATGTTGCACCATGCGCTTGAGCAGCATCCTCAACTAAAGCGAAGCCATGCTTAACGGCGATTTCCCTCATAGGTTTCATGTCGGCTGAAAAACCGTACAAGTCCACGGGCAGTATAGCCTTGGTGCTTTTTGTTATTGATTTTTCAACCGCGCTTGGCGAGAGATTGCAAGTTTCAGCATCAATGTCGGCGAAAACTGGTTTTCCGCCAGCTAACACGATTGCTTCGGCAGTGGCTACGAAAGTGAAGCTGGGCAAAATAACCTCATCACCTTGCTTTATACCAACTGAAGCAATGGCAGAGTGCAAGGCGGCAGTGCCAGTGTTAACTGCTACGGCATGCTTGACGCCAGCGAATTTGGCAAAACTTTTCTCGAACTCGGTTACCATTGGTCCAGCGCCAAGTCCGCTTGTTAACATTCCACTTCTCAAAACTTTGACTACTGCTTGAACTTCTTCTTCGCCGATTTTTGGCATATTGATCGGTATCATCTTTTAGCCTCGCTTTGTTGGGATACTGATCACGTGCTACTATTTCATTTTTTCCGATTATTAAAAGTAATACGATTATTCAACAGCCATTTTTTGTGTGCTTTTGTAGTCGATTACAACGTTGATTTCATGTGCTCTAAGATCCTTATCCAATTCTGGGTCACCAGTATCAACCCTTAAACTTTTCAGCCTGTCCAATTTGCTTTTGGTCGCAACCACAACAATGTTACCTAATCCTACGTGGCGGATTACTTTAGAGCTTATCTGCTGGTTTCCTCTGCCGAAAATGAAGCCTTGCCCGCCAATCGGCGTTACAATTATCCTATTAGTTTGTCCCTTTGTGGCTTCCAATATTTGTTTTTCGTTTGCGTCGCTTGCGATTATTCTCTTGTCTTGAAAGAGGTCTACTCCTAACAACGTTTTTTTCTGGTCTAAAAGATCACCAATGGTGCGCGTGGTTGTTCCTGGACCAACAATGTAAACGGTGCCTTTTTTCATTTCTTCAAGGACGTAAATTGCTATTGCCGCTTGATTGCGCACTTCATTCTCAGTGATTGGACTTTCAAGTTTGTTTCCCTGAATCAAATTAGGTTCAAATGGGCTGAGCATGTACCCATAAAGTTCAGCAGAAAGGCGACCTTCCCTGAAAGCTTGCTCGTCCACATCCATTACCTCAGCTTCTCGCAGCGGCAATCCACCCCACAGATACCGGACGGCTACTCTTGCGGCTGCTTGAGGAGTTACAGCAAAAATAGCGCTATGCATTTTGACACCTGTTGGAACACCCAGCACAGGAACCTTCAAGCCAACAGCGTTTAGTATGTCGCGGGTTGTTCCATCGCCGCCGCAGAAAACAAGCAAAACAACACCAGCCTTCGCCATTTCTTTAGCGATATTTTGCGTATCTTCAGAAGTGGTCTCACTCTGGCTTTTACCCTTAGCCTCAAAAGTGAAACCGCATTTAATTGCTTGATTCTCACCCATATTGCCAGCGCCAACAATTAGTCTTAGGCTTTCTTTAGCCGCGACCAGTTCAGCGAGAAAGGTTTCTGCTCTTTGTGACGCTATAGGTTTAGCGCCTAGGGATATGGCTTTGTTCAGGATGGTTTTGCCGTCTGTTCCTTTTAATCCGACAGCGCCACCCATTCCAGCAACTGGGTTAACGATGAAACCGATGGTTTTTGTTGGCAGACTTTTCTGGGGAACGGTCAATATGAATAACCTAAGTTGGTATTAGGTTGCTAGAACAAAAAGAAAAACATGTCTATCTTTAGGTTATTTTTTTCCATACCTATGCTTCCGATTTGCATAAAAAAAGCACCATTCTGCATGCAAAAGTGCTAGCATCAATTCTATGCACTTCTATGTTGAATTATATTTGAAGCATATTAGAAGTTTCTAGTAGACCGGGCGGGTAGTTTGTGCGCACACAAATTTCCTAAGACAAAACGCCGAGTAAATAATACAGAAAAATAAAATAATAAGAAGAAAAGAGAGTGTTGATTTTAGAGTGGTTCGCAGCTTATGTATTTCTTGTTAACCTCATCCAGCCATGGATACAGTTGGTGCAGTTTCTTCATTGATTCTTCGACTTTTTCAGCCGGGTACTCGTATGGTTGCAGGTTGCCACTGAAGTATTCGTCGTATGCTGCCATGTCAAAGTAGCCGTGACCGCAGAGCACGAACAGGATGGTTTTTGCTTCGCCTGTCTTTTTACATCGTAGCGCTTCGTCGATGGCGCCTTTGATTGCATGAGACGGTTCAGGCGCTGGGATGATACCTTCTGTTTGAATAAAAAGTTTAGCTGCATCAAAGACTTCTAGTTGGTTGAATGCTTCTGTTGTCATTTGCTTTTCTTGAACAAGCACGCTTATTGTTGGGGCGATGCCGTGGTAGCGGAGTCCGCCTGCGTGTATGGGTGCTGGAATGAAGTCGTGACCTATCGTGTGCATGGGGACTAGGGGTGTTAGTTTTGCGGTGTCGCCGTGGTCATACTGGTATTGCCCTTTGGTGACTTTGGGGCATGCAGTGGCTTCGGTGGCGACGAATTTGGTTTCTTTGGGTGCTTTTTTTGCGACCTTGTCGTGGTAGAAGGGCCACATGAGTCCTGAGAAACTGCTGCCTCCGCCTATGCAACCGTAAACCACATCAGGATAATCGTCGACCATTTCGAGTTGTTTTTTTGCTTCTATTCCTTCAACTGTCTGGTGTAAGCATACGTGGTTGAAGACACTGCCTATGGCATAGTTGGTTTCTTCTTCGTTGACGAGGGCGTCTTCGACGGCTTCGCTGATGGCTATGCCGAGGCTGCCCTTGTTGTCTGGGTCTTCAGCTAGGATTTTTCTTCCTGCTTCTGTTTTGTTACTTGGGCTCGCAAAACATTCAGCACCGAAAGCTTTCATCATCATCTTTCGATAGGGTTTCTGATCATAACTTGCACGAACCATGTAAACTGTAGCTTTTAGCCCAAACATCATGGCCGCAAATGCTAAAGCTGAACCCCATTGGCCCGCACCTGTTTCTGTTGATAGGCGTTTTGTGCCCTCTTTCATGTTGTAGTATGCTTGGGGTACAGCGGTGTTTGGTTTATGGCTTCCAGCCGGGCTTACGCCTTCGTATTTGTAGTAGATTTTTGCTGGCGTTTTTAGTGCTTTTTCTAGACCGATGGCTCTGAAGAGCGGGGACGGTCTCCAGATCCGGTAGATTTCTCGGACTTCTTCAGGTATGTCTATCCATCGTTCTTGGCTTATTTCTTGACCGATAATTGCTTTTGGGAATATTCGTGGGACGATTCCGACTCCTGGCTGTTTTGTTGCTGCATCGATGAATGGTGGGAGCGGATGCGGTAGGTCGGGAACTATGTTGTACCATTGTTTTGGTATATCGTCTTCTTTAAGTAAGATTTTTCTGTTTGGCATTTCTTTCGCCTTTTTTGTTCTTTAAGCTATTAAACGTACGTTAAAGTTTTATTTAAGGCTTTTGTGTACACTTTTGTTCATCAAACACGGCAAACATTAAACAACACATTTATACCTAAACGAACAAAAACATACAAAAGCGGATCAAAATGTGGAACGACATAAAAACTCAACTGCAACAATACCCTGAACGACTCAAAGTAGCACGCGTCCTCATCGAAAACGGATTAAGCGTCCAAAACAACAAAATATACCTAAACCAAATCGAAATCCCACCAGTACGCATAGCAAGAGCCGCCGGAGTAGACCGACGAACAGTAAACGAAACATTAAACACAATCAAAACCAACCCCGAACTCAAATTGATTTTTGAAGAAATACGTCCAGCAGGACATTCACTCAAAGAAATCGCCAAACACATCAACCTTGGAGTCTTAGAAATAACCCCTGTAAACGCAAAATCGCCAGGAATTTTATCCATGCCTTTTGGGCCTAAAGAGCTTCGGATACTTTCAGCTATAACTTTAGCTGCAGTTATGTTTCCATGTTGGGCTTCTCTTCCACGGGACCTGTTTGAACCTTCTTTTAAAACGAGAACAGGTACTCCGCCCGCTTGTGTTGGAAATGATGACAAATCAAATAATCTCCTTTAACGCGAACAACAACAAAATGTTACTAGCCATATAAGTTTTTCTAGTCATAAATAATTAATATCGCTTAGGCAAGCGTTTTTTGCATCATTTATTCTGTTTTTACAGTTTTCTTTGTTTCATTTTTGCCACGGGGATCAGTAGACTGAAACTTTGGCTATTCCAGGTATTTTCAGTATTTCAGGGATTAGTTCTCCTGGAATTTTTTTCTCAACTATCAAAGTGAGTTTTGGTTCCGGTGAGAGTTCTGGGTCATCTACGATAGCTTGCCTAATGCTTAATCCTGCCCTGTTAAGAATCATGGCTGCGTTGGATAAGATTCCTGGCGATTTTGCGTTTACTGGCGTTATTTCTAAAACTCCTAAATTGATGTGTTTGGCAATTTCTTTC
>JBEKNP010000007.1:0-58816 GCA_049522695.1 Bathyarchaeia archaeon
CACAGGATAGGCAGGCCGGAACTGGCAAACAGCATCGCAGCCTTCACGTATTAAACGCCTAAAAACAGCTCTATTTGCGAAATTAAGCTAAAAAAGAATTAATGACCACTTATGCGCGCGCTACGCCTACGATTATGACCTATTCGTGGATAAATGTCCGCAGTGTAAGGCAATTTACGCTTACCTAATTGATAACACAAAAGATGAAGATGACTGGAGTGATATGGATAACATTGAACCTATGAATGACCATTCAGCCCCAAGAATAAAAAATCCCCAAAAAGCTCTCCCGAAAAAATGTGGCTTAATTTACTCAAAAAGCGTTAAAGAGCAAGAAAACCGCACAGAAGAGTTAAACAAACTTGTTCAAGCAAAAATTAATCAATTATATGGAGTTGGATTGAGTTTGGCAACGGTAAACTTGGCAAGAGCAGAAATTGTTAGATTTACTAAAGGCAAGATAACAACCAAGAGACTCACAACTCTGCTGGCTGCCGCCATCTATGTAAAAGCTAACACCACCACTACAATGGGAAGTTGTTGGAAGCATAAAGGAGAAGGTGTCACAGAAAGGCAGCTTGAAGAAATTTTTGATATTTCAAGAAAAACTATCAGGAATTGGGCAGGAAAGCTTTCCAGAACTTCATTTTAATGATAACTTTATTCGAAAGAGAACCTTGCGGAAAACTAAATCCTATTATGACAATGGTGATTGTAAAATGCTAAAGGCTCTTGTCATTACTCCTAACGAGAAGACTGTTGATTTTGGCAGTTTGTTGGCTATTGCTAGGGCTGAGGCTTGCCGGCGCGAGCAGGTGAAGGTGAATCCAACGGTTAGGGCTTTGGTGTTTGTGGCTGAAGTCGGCGTGTACGTTGCAGTTTACCAAGTTATGGATCAAACAGAAAGTAGCATATCGAAAACCGTATAGAAAAGTAAAATTGAGGTGGGAGGGAATGGCTGGACTTACACGGGAAAACAGCATATTTGGCAAAGCCGAAATAGACAGTAAGTCGTCCCCCGAGGGAGACGTCGGCTCCAGCCCCCTATGCCCACACTGCCACTCAAAAAGAGTCTGGCGAGACGCCAAACGCTATACACCCTATGGCTTTGAGATTCAACGCTGGTCCTGCAGAGACTGCGGAAGGCGCTTCTCAGATCCAAACGATACTCAAAGAGTAAAAGAGGCAGCTAGAGTCGTTGAAACAGTTGATACGAAGTCATTAAAAAGCGCAGATGGCATAGTATTTACTCGCCAAATATGCGTCACCGCAAAGGAGACGAAAAACTTGGTTGCAGAACAACAGAAAACTGAGGTTCTGCTTAGGAACAAAATTGACGATGTCAAAGGAAAAATCATCGAATACGCCTGGTGGCTCAAAAAAGACGGAAAAAGCGACTCAACCATCAGAGACAGAACAAAAATCCTACATATCCTGGCTAAAAGGGGCGCAAACCTATACGATCCTGACAGCATCAAAAACGCAATAGCAAAGCAACCTTGGAGCAACGGAAGAAAAAACAACGCAGTCGATGCTTACTCCTCATTCCTAAAAATGGCGGGCGGCACGTGGGAAGCACCACTCTACCAAACAGTTCGCAAGCTACCCTTCATTCCAAAAGAAACAGAAATCGATCAGCTCATAGCAGGATGCAACTCCCGAACAGCAACCTTCCTCCAATTACTCAAAGAAACAGGCGCAAGATGCGGCGAAATCTGGCAACTCAAATGGTCAGACATCGATTTCGAAAGTAAAGTCGTAAACATAACACCGGAGAAAAACAGCAACCCAAGAGTTGTACATCTAAGCAACAAACTCAAAGACATGCTAGAACAACTACCAAGAAATTACGGAGAAAGAATTTTCTCACAGGCACACACGCTTATCGACAGCCAAGCAATAAGCTTCCAACGCCAAAGAAAACGCATAGCCCACAAAATAGGCAACCCACGACTGATGAAAATCCACTTCCACACCTTCCGATACTGGAAAGGCACAATGCTCTACCACGAAACCAAAGACATGTACTACGTCATGCAACGCCTCGGCCACAAAAACATGAAAAACACGCTCCTCTACGTCCAGCTTGAAGAAGCTCTATTCCAAGGCGAAACCAGCTACATCTCCAAAGTCGCCAAAACAGAGAAAGAAATCTGCAGCTTAATCGAAGCCGGCTTTGAGTACGTCACTGAATTTGAAGGCTCAAAAATCTTCAAAAAAAGAAAACTCTAACATACAGAAGCCTAACTGTCGCCACTGGCGGGACCCACTAACAGTTTATTTATATTTGGTGCAGGGGGTTAGCTTGAAACCGTCGTTTAAACCGTCGTTCGGACCTCAAATGTGTGCGCAGGAACTGGATTAGCGCGCGCATTTCATACGTCATTTTTGCGACTGGGCCTCCTGAGTTTTGGGATTAAACGTGGGATTCGCTTCATGTACTCAGGATATTCATCGCCAAACCTTTCAATTTTCTTAAGTTTTGAAGCGAATTCTTCATTCTATGTCGGCTTAACTATATCTGAATCGATTACTGATGAATTGAATCCTTTGATTATTAGCCATGCAGCAAGAACCATTTCTTGAACAGCTATTGGAAGATTCAAAACCACTTGAACCGTAGACATAGAACCCACAACCTGAAACATAACTAACATACTAGCAACTATACCCATTGAAACTGCAACAAGACCCCACCCAGATAACCATTTAGGAATTAGTTTTGTTCGATAAAATATATAATAATACATCATCGCACCTAAGTAGAAAGCTAATGTTGCAGCAACATTTCCTGCCCAGTGATATCCTGATAATAAAATTACCCCTAAGGTTTGAAAATACGATGAAGATGGAGCTCCAGTTTTCACAAATTCTTGGCTTAAGGATAACAGTAATACAATACCGATTATTCCAACAATGTAGAATACTGCTTCAATGAGTCTAAAACCAACTGCTCCAAGAGCTAGACTTTGACTATGCTTCTTTAAAACTGGATAGAGCGAAATTGCTATACTTGCAGATGCAAAAGCAGCGATAAGGGTAAGAAATATCCCTGTTATTACTTGGTTTTCATTTTGAGAAACACTAGCAAGATAGTTTGAAGCGTTAATAGGTGCTAAAAATGGTAAACTAGCTATACTTGCAACGGTTGCAATTATGAATAATATTCCTGTTGTTACTGCAATTTTTTTGTTCTGTTTCATTGGTGTTTCCCTCTCTTTACTGTCTATCTTTAAGCTTATGTGCCTTAGCCTTTTAGTTTTGTTGCGAACTCTTCTGATAGTTTGAGGTCTTTACCGTTAGGTCTTCCTTTGTTAATTCCACCAAACCACTTTAAGAATTGTTAGTGTTGAATCCAGCACAACCAAATTCATCAACAATCGTGTAGCCTTTGGATTGGAGAGTTTCCTTTAGGGTCGTATGGCATTTGCGTGTGTACTCTTCTAACCGTTGTTGACCTGAAATGCCGATTGGCATTCCGCTATTTGAGAAAACGAATGCTTTCTTGTTTGTGACCTGTGGGAGTTTATCTGCAAAGTCAAGAAGTTCAGGGTAGTTTTTTCCACTGTCTATCCCCGACCCGAAGCCTACCAAGTCATAGTTTGGAAGCTCTTCTGGATTAGTTTGTTGCGGAGACTTCACCTGTGCATCGAGCACTTTTCCGAAGACTTCTGTTATTTTCTGTGTGTTATTATGATGATAAGAATATACAATTATCAAACACTTCATGGCAACTTCATTTTCCCCTGTCTTTCTTCTGGGAAGAGTTGCTTTCCCTTTTCTGTGACTTCGACAGCACCAACTTGTTTGAAAATATTTAGATTGTCGGTTACGTTCCAGTACTCTGTGAGTTTACCATTAGCTATGCGGTAGATGTCAACCGCTTTTGATGTTATCTTTTTTTCAGTGGGACTTAGTCCCATGAATTCGCCTTTGTGAGTTCCAGTATATGATAGTCGAACCCACACTTTATCCCCTTCAGCAATGATATCTTCAACAGTTTCATACCAATCAGGAAAAGCGTTAATACCCATAGCAATTAGTTGTTTGAGACCCTCTCGACCGATATTTTTATCGTGGTCGATGTAGTCTGGTGATACAAAATCGTCTATCAAATCCAGTTTTCGTTCATTATAGGATTCAATGAACCCACGAACAAGGTCTTTGTTCTTTTCCAATGACATAAAATCTAACCTCTTTTACTTGTCTTTCACTTTTTAGCTAGTTCTCTTGTCCAACTACGTATAGCATCTAAGTCTCTTAAATCATAAACCCCAGCTTTCGATTCTTTGTAACCAGCACCTTCGAGCTTTGGTTTAATTGATGACAGAGTTTTCTTAAAGAACCATGACATTTTGTTAAAGTCGTAACATCCACCAAAGAACCCTAAAGCAATAGGAGCGACTTTGAGTTCTACGGCTTTTTCCTCAAGATATTTAGTCTTAGCGTTATTCAATTCTTTGTCTTTTTGCTCCCCTTCAGACAAAGGATTAGCACCACCGCAAGAGACAAAGAGTGCCAACTTCTTAGTTGTTAGTTCCTTCTGGTACTTTTTGATGAAGTCTTCGGGTTCGCTTGTCCATTTACCCATCTGAATTCCGCTACCCACTATGATGAGGTCAAATCCGTTTATACTTTGTACTTTTTCTTTTTTAGCATCGACAATCTTGACTTCGTAGCCTACTTGTCGGAGAGTATCTGCAATAATCTCAGACGTATTTGCAGTAGCCCCATAGCGAGTCCCATAAACGACTAAAGCCTTAGCCATCTGTTACACCACATCCTTGTATGCCACTTCTGCTATTTAATTTTGAAAATGTAATAACTCAGTTAAGTGTTGACTTTCAGAGTCTGCTCATAGTAATCAAGTAGCCAACACTGGAAGCCATCTATTGTTGTGGATTAATCCTTCACTTGCTATCTGACACTTGCTCGAATAACTCAATGAATGTTTCCTCTGGTTGCGCTCCTACAATTTGGTGTTTATCATTTATGATGAATGTTGGCACACTCCAAATATCGTATTTCCTAGCTTCAGCACAGTTATTCGCAAAACTGTTCCGATACAATAGATTCTTCAAGCAGTCTTCGACATCTTTCTTAGTCAAACCAACTTTCTGTGCAATTTCAAAAAGCACAGCTTCTTTTCCAATATCTAAGCACCGTTCAAAGTAAGCTTTGAATACCTCATGAGTGAACTCTGCATTTTTGCCGACTTTTCTAGCGTATTCACCGACTATCAATGCCTTTCTTGAATTAGAGAGGAGTCTAATATCACAGAAGTTAAGACCATACTCTTTTCCTCTGCTTCTCAAATGTTCATACATTTCTTCTGTTCCAGATATTCTTCCTTTCAGGTTTATTCCTTCATCGGGAGTTTCAGGATGGATTTCAATTCCGATATGTTCCATCTCAATATCAAATTTGTTTTTGAGTTTTTCAATTATTGCTTCACCCAAATAGCAGAAAGGACAAATGTAATCTGAGTACATCTTGATTTTTATCTTCATTAAATCACCCTTATCATTCTATTAGGTTTATTTTTGAAGAGTCAGCATCTCTTTAACTAGAGTTAATCCTTTTTGAGTTATGATATAGTCTCCTTTTGATGCTTCTTGAGCTATCAGCTTTGCATTGACTAGTTTTCTAAGATGGAAAGCGAGATGACCAGCTTTAAGGTCAACTATTTTTGACAACTCTGAGAAGCTTTTCTTTCCCTCATACACAATAGCTAGAATTTTTAGACGTGAATCATTTCCCAACGGTTCAAACAAGTTCTGTAAAAGGAAGGGAATGTCTAAAGTTTGATTGTGAACCTTTGTATCGTTGTTTATGTCTTTGACCAAGACTATTTCTTGGTACGCTCTTTTTTCACGCTTTAGCTTCTTATCAAAGTTTGAAAAACAGTTTCCGCATTGCTGACCTTTGGTCTTTTCAACCATTAACTCGGTCTCAGCTATTCTATCATCTAAGTCTGCGAGAGCGACTTTTGGTCCAGAATGTTTGATAACTTGCGTGTTTTCTTCTATTGTGTTTTTGTAATGCTCAAGACATTTGTCTCTGTTTTGGCAATCTGCTTTGAGCAACAGAGCAATATCTTGATTTAGAGACTGAGACCTCTGACCAGCATAGACCAATAAGTGATTTTGCGAAAGAGTATCTTCAACCGCACGAAGACGTTCCTTTAAAACAGTTTCTTCTACCCTGTTCATGTCTGCTCTTAAGCCTTTAATCTCCATCTTCAACTCAGTGATTGCACCAATTAGGTAATCGGATGATGTGTCCTTGCCCTCGTTAGCCAATACACTATACTTCCCTTTCATTTGCTGAGTATATTCTAATTCCCTAAAAGTATATTAGCCTTTTGCAGTTATGTTCCCATTAACAGGTGATATGAAATTTGGTTAGTATACCTAAAGAAGTAATGGATATTCTAAGTGCAAGTGATTCAGCGAAAATGTTGGCAACAGTAGACGCTAAAGGCATTCCAAACGTAGTTCCAGTATGGAGCATTGTAGCCGTAGACCCTGAAACTATTGCGTTTGCAGAACTTTTCATCAAGAAAACAAAAGAAAACCTTGAAAAGAAAAAGCAAGTTGCTATTGCAGTGTTCAAAGGACCAATGACAGGCTACCAACTAAAGGGAACATTCAGTGGTTTCCAAACAAACGGACCAGTTTTCGATAACTTCGCAAAGAAGATCATGGAAGCCATGAAAATGCAAATAAAAAGTGTTGGAATAATAAAAGTAGGTGCAGTCTTCTCAGCTTCACCAGGACAAGATAGCAAAAAGTTAGCATAGACTCAATCAACTCACCTTTTTTCTTTTTGAATAGAGTGAGACCTTCCATTTTCCTTCACACTATTTGTTTGGGTGTTTTTCCGCAAGAGATGGCGAAGTCAAAAACGATTTTATCTTTTGTTGGTCGATAGCGCGCGCGCATTAATACTGGTAATAACCAGGAGCACTACGTTGTGCTTGTTCAGAAAATTGGTGAAATAGGTAAATGGGTTGAATATTAATTTGAGCCTCTATGGGCTTTGAACCCTTCAGAGTTCGAATCTCATTATGGTCCTTGAGGTTTGAACCCCAACCAAAGTGAATGTACCTTACTCTTTATTTGTGAATAAGCAAGAAAATAGCCAGAAACAGACAGAAAATAAGCAAAAAGTGCAGGGGGTTAGCTTCAAGCCATCGTTTAAACCGTCGAACCAGTCTGTATTCATCAAACTAGATGGGTTGGATCCCAGCACCTTCTTGCCAGTAAAAACCAAAACGTGGAACCGCTGGGATGCGCTTAATTATTTAAGCGAATCCTACTCAAAATGCTATAAAAGCGATCGCGTCTTAACAATAGATGTGCAACAATTCAATATCAAATTGAGATTATGCAAAGCGCAAAGTGTAGCGGACAAGTCGACAAACCAGATCTTTAATTTACACGGTCTGGTTTGGGCATGAATCCGAGCAACCTAAGGATAGATAACCTGATTGAGATCCATTAGAATTAATGTCCGCTTAACTCAATGTGCGCGCTGGCCCAGTTATTTCTCGTTAAGCAACTCTGACAGGAGGCGTTTTTCCCCTTTCCTTAAGTGCTCGCTCAAAGTAGAGCTCACCATATTGAGTTTTTTTGCAAGCTCCTCAGTGCTTATTCTTCGCGGAGTGTCATAGTATCCAAATTTGAACGCTGCGACTATTGCGTCTCGCTGTTTTGCCGTTAAGTGGTTAAGCGGTGAATTAGGCGCAAAGTCTGCATGAGTCATACGAACAATTTTGTAACGTATCTTTTTCTCGTCAACTTTTTTGAGAAAATCGCTTACTTGCTGCTCGCTGCCAACAAAGGCCATTTTGATTTTACCCTCATGGATTTCTATCGGTGGAAACAAATAGCCTTCTGTAACTCCGACAGCTTTCAGAAGTAACGACAATAATGGTCCTCCACGCATAAAAACAATGTAAGAACCGTCTTTCTCTTGTTCTAGAACCTGCACTTCCACCGAAAACCCGTTTGCCAGCAGGTTCTTTGCTTCAACCATGGATTCCTTAAATTTAACTTTACAAATAACAGCAAATTCAGCTTGGTCTTGTCTAAGAAAATTCAATAGCTCAAATGATTCTATCCGTTGAATAATCTCTATTTCAACGCCTAATTTATCCAGTTCCTTTTCGGGGACCTCTAAAACTATCCGTCTCATGCTTTTGTTATATTCGGTTAAGTCGATATATAACTTATGAACTACCGCGCATATTCGGTAGAATCTTGAAACCTTTGGTTTGATAACTAGTTTTGATAATTAAATGCGAAAAAAGGTGTGATAGCAGAATGAGCAGTAGTAGTATTTATAAAACCATGTACCATGCTCCCAAACCAGTGGGTATTGAAAACCGTAAAGCCTACATCGTAGGCGGCGGGATGGCCGGCATGGCCACAGCTGCCTTCCTCGTGGATGATGCGGGAATGCCCGGAAAAAACATCACAATCCTTGAACAACTCTCCGTTGTTGGGGGATCAATGGATGGGGCGAGGAAAAAATCTGGCTACCAGAACCGAGGGGAACGCGAACTCGAGCCCCATATGCAATGCCTATGGTATCTATGTAGCAAGATTCCTTCTCTTGAGAATCCAGGCCGCACCGTCCTGGATGATATCGTTGACTTCAACAAGGATGAGCCCATCCATTCCGAGTGCCGAGCCCTCGTGCATCAAGGCTACATCTACAGTAAAATACATGATTTCAAAATGCCACAGAAGGTTCAGGAAGACTTCCTGCGCCTACTAAATACGCCGGAAAAAGAACTCGAAGACAAAAGCATCGAGGACTACTTTGGCAAAGACTCACCGTTCTTTGACAGCACCTTTTGGTTGTGCTTCCACACCATGCTGGCATTTAAACCACATCACAGCGTTATTGAGGCACAGCGTTATATGTTGCGTTTTGCGCTTGGAACACGCGCCGAATACCTAGAAGGTATCGTCCACACTAAGTACAATGAGTATGACGCAATAATCAAGCCAATTCAGATTTGGCTAGCGGACAAGGGTGTTAAAATGGTCAGGGATTGCTCAGTCACAGATCTGGATATGGATGAAGCCTGCAGCACAGTGCACAGAATCCACACGCGCCAAGCAGGCAAAGACACTACGATCGCCATATCTGATGGCGATCTTGTTTTCGTAACCAATGGCTCCATGACACAGAACACGACCTATGGTGACAATAACACCCTTGCCTACGTAAACCGTTCAACTGAGGATCTTGGTGTTTTCACTTTGTGGGGAAAATTGGCTAAAAAAGACGAAAAATTCGGTCACCCGGAAAAATTTATCAGCGACATAGAAAAAACAAAGTGGGTTTCCTTCTTCCCCACGATCAAGGGCTATCCCCAGTTCGTCAGAAGATTAGAAGAGTTAACTGGCAGTGAAGCAGGCACAGGCGGTGCAGTCAGCATAAAAGATTCGTCTTGGGAGATAGGTTTCATCTTGCACCATAAACCGTTCTTTCCAGATCAGGCTGATGATGAGGACGTGTTCTGGGGAAACGGTCTTTCTGGCGAGCGCAAAGGCGACTACATTAAAAAGCCGATAGGTGAATGTACTGGCAATGAAATCTTGACCGAGTTTCTTTACCATCTTAACCTGCTTGACATGAAAGACGAACTCTTGGCGCACACATACGTTTCCACCGCAACGATGCCTTACATCAACAGCGAATTTATGCCAAGGAAAATCACTGACCGCCCACGAGTTGTGCCAGAAGGTTGCACAAATCTAGGCTTTATCGGCCAATTCGTCGAAGTCGAAGGCGATTGCGTCTTCACCGTTGAAACCTCCGTACGTACAGCCATGGAAGCCGTGTACAAACTAACAAAACTGGACAAAGAAATCCTTGAAGTATTCCCGTCCAGATACGACATTCGCTACACAATCGAGACCTTCAAGAAGAACGCCAACATTAAAGGCAAAATTACCGAAAAGGACCTGCCTAAAATAAACCCCTTAAAACTGTTAGAACTAAAGAAAACCATCCTTGACTACTTGAATTCAATACCACCCTATTACCACACATACACGGGACGCGACCAGACGGTGCCAGAAAAGGAATCCGTCCTTAAACCGAAATATCCTCTGGATACTGAGAACAAGAAAAAAAATTAGTTGTCTCTCCTTCTGCCCAATAATTTGATTAGGTCCAAGAAGAGATTTATGAAATCCAAGTAGAGATTGAGAGCACCCAGTATTTCCTTCTTAATTAAGTCACCATCATCATACAAAGTATTCTTGATATTTTGTGTGTCATAAGCTGTAAGACCTGAAAAAACGACAACACCCAAAATGCTAAGAATCGTGTCAAGAACCGAATTTCCAATAAATAAGTTAACGATCAGAGCAAGAATAATCCCGAATAATGCCATTGTCGCGATGTTTCCTAGTGAAGTGAGGTCTGTTTTTGTTATGTAGCCGTAAAGGCTCATGAAGCCGAACATTGCTGCTGTAATTAGAATTACGTAGGCTATAGAGGTGATTGAAAAAGCTAAGAAGATTACTGAAAGGGTGAGCCCAGTAAGAAAGCAGTACAATGCAAATGTTATTTCTGCAAGATTATCCGGTATTCTCCTTATGAAAGCAACTATACTAATGGCAGCAACAAACTGCGCAATTAATAATCCATAAAAGACAATATCATTGCCCAATATTACATTATATAAGTCTGGATCTTGCGAGACAAAGTATGCAGTAACGGTAGTAATCATTAAACCCAGAAACATCCAGAGATACACTTTCTGAATATATGTATTGATTACTCTAGTTTGGCTTGAAACTCGTGTCCACATAAGAATCACTCCAAAGTCGAAACTTTATCAGATTTAACTACAAAGAAAAGGGGGACCCAAGAAACTTGTTTTCTTGGGACTTCAGTCTTTCCTGACATCGCTACCAGCACCTATTTCACGTCCAATTCATCTTTCGCGGCTTCTACTAGATCTCCAAGCCAGGTGCGACCAACCACTCCGGAGGCGATCATCTCAGCTCCGCTTATGAGAAGCGCCATCGCGAGGATGACAGCCAACGTTAGTACAGCGAGACCTGGGAGAACGAACACGACGAACGATAGGATGACGTCGACAATACCTACGGCCACCATCATACCTTTGATCCAGCTAGCCATCGTCTTGAGCGTGTAAGCTACGAATATTCTGCCAACTCCATAGACTAGAAGAGCTGTCGACACTAGTATCAGAAGAGTCAGAATGGCGAAACCTGGAAAGATTAAGACCAACAGTGCAAATATCAGCGACAAGATTCCTGTTATCACGCTCACCGCTCTTAACCCCTTGGGGAGGCTGCCATAACCTACGATTGAAATGGATTTGATTCCAACGAAGATGAGACCAAACGACAGCAGAACCACGAGAGTCGAAATGCCCCAACCCGGAAAGACGAGCACCAGAACTCCCAGCACAATAGACAACAAACCAGTTACCACTTCAAAGCCGCGAAGCCAACCTGGCTGTTTCAACAAGTTTCTCTCCATTGTTTAGTGCACCTCCTTGTATACTGATTTAGCTGGATCGTTTTGCTCCTTTGCTTTCATGATGTTTCCTCCTCGTTCCACCACTTGTCAAACTCTTCTGAGGATTTTTTCGCTCTCTCTTTGATGTCGGCGATGCGTTTTTCGATGGCGGCTTTTGCGTCGCCTTTCACTTTTGCCGCTTTCTTTTCTAATGCGTCCACTTTAGTTTTGGCTTCTTTCTGCTGCTGCTCTGATTTCTGCTTGGCTTGTTCTAGCTTTGTTTGCAGTTTTTTATTCAAGTTGTCAATTTTGTTTTGAAGCTTGGCCTTTTGGTCTGCCCGCGACTTGGCTTGCTCTGCCTTCAACTGAGCAATGTCCGCTTTGATAGCAGCTACGTCTCTGGTGTCTTGTTGATGTTCGACGTTTGCTCTGGTTGTTCGAAATACAGTGCCGCCAAGTGCTCCCATTCTGGTATCGACTGGAGTCACCCACTCCTCACTGACGTCTGAAACTACTGCCCATTTGCCTGCTGTGAGTTTAGCTGACACCTCGTTGAGAAAATCTGCGTTGACTCCGGCTCGGTCCATGTCCCAGACGGCTCCGGCAAAGGTTCCCGCCAATGCGCCTACAGCTAATCCGACTGGACCTCCCAGAAGTCCGATAAGAGCACCGACTGCTGTTCCGCCAACTGTACGAATTGGAAAATCGTCTCCCTCCTGCTTTATGGTAATCGTGCCATCTTCATTCTTTTTTATTACCGCTTCTGAGTGAATAGAAATGCTTCCTTCAGAATCGAGCGCTTTTAGCTCTCTGGATCCATCATATGCTTTTAATTCGTTTTCAAAAACTACTACTAACATTCTTTCCATGTTTAGTTCACCTCCTTTTGTGTGGAATTATCTTGAACATTTGTTCCTTTTCTTTTGATTTCGGTTTCACTGATGTCAATTCTCAAAACACCCTTTCTGCCTGTGACTTCTAAAACCGAGTCCTCGACGAATCCGGCGTGTTCCAGTTTGCCTATTGTTCCTTCGATGACAGCGTTTTCCTGGATATCACTGTTTAAGGTTATGTTCTTGAGGTTGGCTTTTGATTTTAGTTCAACCGAGAAAGAGCGTTCTTTTTCTATTGGTTTGTTTTCATTCGACATATTTATTTCCTTCGGAACACAATTAGCTCGCTAATCCCCATTAGTTTTATTTGACGATCATGTGTACTAAGATACAACGGTGTGTACGCGTTGACATAGGTAACAACGCATGGAAATCCCTCGCTTGCCATTCATATTCCTAAAAAAATTAGATAGAGCAAAAAAGAAAACTTTTAAGCTTAACTTTGCCAAGGAAAAGGATGCAGGAGTAACGCGCTAAGTGGGTGTTTGTTATGGCAAGACAATCGATTCTTAAAGAAATAAAGGAAAGGTTTGAAAAAAGAAGGAGCCAAATCAGAGACGAGTATGAAAATCTTGAGGAAAAAATGAAAAAAGAGAAAGAAATAAAGATAGCAAACTCTGAAAAAGAATTCCGCAAAGAACTTTCCTTAGCTCTCAGAGAATTGTTAGGAAAAGAGGACTGTGAATGGCTCAATAAATGGCTAGTGACAAATAAGGAAAAAGAGGCCGAAGAAGCGGAAAAAAGAAAGAATAAAAATCGTGCAAACGAATTAAGGCAAATGAGTCCTGAAGAGTATCTTTTTGGTTATCTTAGTGATGCAGAATTCGAAAAACGGATAAATCAAAGCAGAGAAGCAAACAAACCCGAAGATGTTGAGCGGCTTACAAGCATACTGGAAAGGTTGCGACAAGAGAAAGCATGGGTGAACGGAACTCTGCTGTAACTTGTCCTGTTTTCTTCTTGTACTATGGTAATGATACAAAGAGCGTAGATCAAATCAGAAAGTCATAGAGAAAAAGGTCGACGAAAGAGACAAAGATGAGCGGTGATTAAAGCGGATAAGACATTCTGCTTATGCCTAAATCTGCGACTCTAATTCTATTGCCTTTTGATATTGCTAAGCCGCCAAACTAACTTTGCCGATTAACGTGATCATGCGTTGGCTTCCCCTGTCATCCACTCTTCAATGTCTTCCTCGTTCTTTTTAGACCATCTTTCAAAGGCTTCTTCGTCTCTCTTGTATTTCTCTTTTATTTCGTAGATTCGATTTTCAATTTTTGCTTTTGCTTCGCCTTTCGCGTTTGCGGCTTTCTTTTCTAGGGCCTCTACTTTTGCTTTGGTTTCCTTTTTTTGTTCCATCGATCTTAGCTTTGCAGCCTCCAATTCGGTACGTAATTTTTCGTTCAAGTTGTCAATTTTTAATTGGAGCTTTACTTTTTGATTTGCGCGCGATTTGGCTTGCTCTGCCTTCAACTGAGCAATGTCTTCTTTGATTGCTGCAACATCTTTTGCATACTGTTCGTGTTCAACGTTTTCTCTGGCAGCGCGAAAAACAGTGCCGCCTAGTGCTTCCATCCGGGTATCCAATGGGGTAGTAATCCAGTCTTCGCTGACATCTGAAACTACTGCCCATTTACCAGGTGTAAGTTTAGCAGATACTTCATTGAGGAACTCAGTGTTTACGCCAGCTCGCTTCTTGTCCCCGATACTTCCAGCGACAGTTCCGGCTACAGCGCCAAGAGCTAATCCGATTGGTCCACCCAGAAGTCCAATCAGAGCGCCGACCGCGGTTCCACCAACCGTACGAATTGGAAAATCGTCTCCTTTCTGTTTTATTGTGACAGTGCCGTCATCATTTTTCTTTATTACAGCTTCAGCGTGAACGGAAATACTGCCTTCGGATTCAAGCTCAGCTAGCGCTCTAGATCCGTCATATGCTTTTAATTCGTTCTCAAAAACTGCTACCAACATATTCTCCATTTTTTAGTTCACCTCTCTTGGCGTTGAATTATCAAGCTCTTTTTCCGTCGGTTTGTTTTCTTTCGCCATTTTTGTTTCCTTCAAAATGCAAATAGGTCGTTAAATACCCATTAGTTTTATTTGACGAGCATGTGTACTAGGATACAAGAATGTGTATGCGTTAACATGGGGGGTGAGGAGCATAGAAAAAGGCAAAGGAATAGAAAAACTTTTTTTTGACCTTGCAAGTGAAAGCAGGATCGACATAATACGCGAGCTAAAAGAACAAAATCTCAAAAACAACGAGTTAGGCGGAAAATTGGATCTAACAGCCACTGAAGCTTTCAGACAGCTACAACACCTAACTGAGGCACTTATAGTTCAGAGACTTCCTGATGGAACATACACAATTACAAACTACGGCAAACTGACTCTGCAGCTTATTCAATCACTCGAATTCACCTTTAAGCATAAAGAGTACTTCTTAAATCATGACGTTTGGCGACTTCCATACCAGTTCGTTAACAGGATAGGCGAGCTTTCGAGGAGCACATTGGATATGGACACAATTGAGAACATAAACAGAGCAGGTCAAATGTTTAGCGAAGCCGAGAAGCATGCGTGGGCGATGGGCGAAAAACTCCTAGATTCGTTAGGTCCAGCGATGGCGAGACCCATCTCCAAAGGAGTCAAATTCAGGTTCATGGGTTGCGAAAGCAGGCTTCCCAACTTCAATCATGTTCCTGGAGAAGCGCCTCATATTGAACTTAGAACTTTCACCGATATCCCAATAACAATAGTGACCACAGAAAAAGAAGCGTGCATATGCTTGCCTTCAACCGAAGGAAGAATGGACTACGCTGCTTTCTACGGCACAGACCCAAAGTTCGTAAACTGGGCAAGAGAACTTTTCCTTTACTACTGGGACAAAGGAAAACCGAGCAACCCAACATAGGCCTAATTTTGCGACACAGCATGGTTAGGATATGTTAATTAGGGCACATTTTTTGGCAGCGTCGCATCTAGTCAATTGCGTATTTTCTTGATATACGTTCTGTGGCGGAGTGATTGATGATTGGACCGGCGGCTAGCAGAGAATTGCTGATGACGGCAATCTTTCCCGAATCCATTTTAATCCACGTGTTTCTCATGGCAAGGCGCACGACCTTACCTTTAATGCTGCCATATTCCACTGTATCGTTTAGGTGAATTAAGCCATCATGGAACATAAGTATACCTGAGAGTATGTTGGAAAGAGTGTTCTGTAACGCGAGCGAAATGGCAAGTGCGCCGATTCCAGATATGGTAATTGTCGTGAACTGTGATGCGAGACCAGTTAACGAAAGAATCACGGTAACGATCACAAGAACTGCGATTACACGCATTGCTAATGCGATATCGCGAATTACGGTTGGGTTTGTTCCAGCCTTCTTTGCTCCACGCCTGATAACGCGGTTAATTCCCTCTTCAATCAAAACCGTAATAAAAGTACCAACAACGATGCCTAGTACCAATTCAAGGGAGACCATTGCACTTAACTCCATTCTAACTTTAGTATTAGAAAGGACTTGACTTTACTTTTAAGCATATGCGATTCAGCAAGACAATGAAAGGCTGTTTTCAATTCTCGCAAATCGCAAAAAAGAAAAAACTTGAGAGGAAAAAAAGCTGTAAAAGTTGATTTACAATTTTTGTTATATCTTCTATCTTCTATGCTTGATACTTGGGCGAGCGCTAGCTCCAGGCTATTTCGAGTTTTCGCCCCCTTCACGCAAAAGTTGAGAGTGCGGCTTTTTAAATTGACACATAAACGTGGTAGACGAAGTGCTAAATCCGAAGACATTCGCAACCAATGAAAACCGAATCCGCATAATGGAAATAATCCTTCATGGAAGCGTTAGTGAAAGTTAAATACCACTTTGAAGATGCACATTTTTTTAATCAACGTAAAAGAATAGGAAGGCTGCTCTGTGAAATTACAGTTACCTAAAGATCAAGCAAGTTTAGTTTTGAAGCCACTTCCTCAACCGTTACCAGTCTAGGAATAGTCTTTGGATTATTGACTTCAAGTAATCCTAAAGCCAGCGTAATAGGGGCTTTACTTGTTATAGCTGTTGCTGACAAGCAAAAAACAGGCAAAAAATAAGCAAAAAAAGTGCAGGGGGTTAGCTTGAAGCCGTCGTTTAAACCGTCGTTCGAATCCTAAATGTTTAAATTGGAAGCAAGATTGGAAAGCCTTCAACCGTTTTGGGTTCAAAACCCATTGTTCAAATAAGAAAGGATAAGCTTCTCGTCAAAAATAAGAGCGTGCGAAAAAGAAACTGGCACCTTTGCTAACAAAAAAGTTAAGAATTATCTTCCAGAAGCGGTCCGGGCAGCACCAGCAATAGTTATAAACCCGTTAAGTTACGGAACCTTTCCTGTTCAGCACTTCTGTTTACTCTTAAACAAACATTTTTAAGAGGATAAAAAAAGGCTATGACCCGTAAGCCAAAAGATGCGTTATATGAAATAGACAATTAAAGCTATTATGCTGGCTACGCCGATTATGATGTCCAAAGCCATGACTGCTTTCATGATTTTCATGAAAAACTGCATTCTTTTGGATCCAAATCTTATTGCAGCGACTCCGGAGAACATCATGATTGCGCTGATCGCCAACATTATGACCGCAAATAAAGGATACATTTTTTCCTTTGTCACGCTCCCTTAAGTGGTTTTTACTCTAACTTGAACAAGTAGTTAAAATCTGGTTTGGAACATTTGTTACTCACTGCAAACAGATTACTTGGACTTTCGGCTGGTTCCACAGGAAAGAAAGGCTAGTTCGTATGCGTAGCGGGACTTTTGGCGGTTTGTTGCTTTTGCAATTAACTACATCTTATTAGTGACAAACTAAACAAGGCATCGAGTACAAAGAGGAAGATACAGAATGTTCAAGTTCGAAAAAGAACAACAAATCTTCGATATTGCCGGGGTCAAAATAGGCGGTCAACCAGGTGAGTACCCGACGGTTCTCGTTCCTAGCATATTCTACGACGGACATAAAATCGTACGCGACCCAATCAAGGGTGACTTTGACAAACAAAAAGCTCAGGATTTAATCAACAAGCTAAATGAACTCTCAGAAAAAACTGGAAACCCATTTTTCCTCGACGTTGTGGGCAATACATCCGAAGCGCTTGTAAAGTACGTAGACTTTATCTCCGATTTAACGCAATCACCTTTTCTGGTTGACGGCCCATCCGAACAAGTCAGAATTCCAGCGATGAAACACATAAAAGAAATAGGCCTCATGAGCAGAGCCATATACAATTCCATTGATTACCATGCGACAGACCAAGAACTAACATCCCTAAAAGATCTTAATGTGCAAAATGCTATCGTTATGGCTTTTGACCCAAAGAAACCTCTGGCTGAGGGAAGAGCAAGCATCCTCAAAGGTTATTCGGGACAGAGAGGGCTGATGAACGCTGCTGAAGTGGCGAACATAAAAAATGTCCTAGTAGACACAGGTGTTCTCGATGTTCCCAGCATAGGCATTGCAGCACGGGCAGTACAGCTTGTCAAAAACGAGTTCGGGCTACCCACAGGTTGTGCACCCGCAAACGCAGTGACCGGTTGGAAAAGGATCAAGAAGGGTGAATTTGGCCCAACAGCCTACGATGTTTGCTTAGGAGGTTCCGTTGTTGTTACGCAAATGTCGGGCGCAAACTTTGTTCTGCACGGTCCAATAGAATTTGTTGAGGCTGCTTTTCCAGCGTGCGCGATGACTGATGCAATCATAGCCTACGCGGCAAAGAGACTGGGCACCACAATAAAAACGCAGAACCATCCGCTCTACAAAATCTTTTAGGTTGTTGAGCATAAAGTTGGCGGGAATCCTGGTTCGGGGCAGAAAGAAGAGCTTTCAGGTTAGTTTTTTATGCCTGTGAAGGTTGCTTGACCTAAAGGTCCCAGTTTTACTGTGCCCGACATTGAGTCGTCGTTCCTCTTTGCGCTGAATTCAAACGTTATGCGCCGTGGAAACTTTATCGACGCTTTCCACATCATCTGGTCACCGTTAATTGTTCCGTCTGTTATATTGCTGTGACCTGCGCGACTATCCATTTTACCCGTTAGTTTGTTTCCGTCAATGGCGATGTGCAGTGTTGCCTTTTGGGTGCCTAGGGGCGTCTTCATTGTGATTTCCCATGTCTCGGAAACAACCTTTTTCCCCTCCTCAGGATTAACGTTGGTGATTGGAGTTTCTATTTCAGGTACCTCTTTTTGTTCTGCTTCAGCCTTTTCTGGTTCCCCAAACAGGGTTGGATCAACTATATCCATGCCGATATTTTCAAATGACTCCTTAAAGGCGTCTGGATTTGATTCAGCCGCTGCCAGAGACAGTTCGGTCATACGCGCCATTCGTTCTACCTCGGTTTTTCCTCGTCGCCAGTAGGCTTGACATTTGAAATCGCCTTTTTGGAGACCGCGTTCCTCTATGATGAACTTGCGTATTTCAGTAACCATCTTCATTTCGCCACATGCCCAAACGAAAACCTTCCCCTTTGGCCACTGAAGCTCTCGAATCACTTTCAGTAGGAGACCGCTTGTGCCCGGTTCCGCATCACCACGATGTAGCCATGTCACCGTGAGGTCAGCCTTAGTGTTGATGGGCTGTTCTTCAAGCTTATTAGCTACCTCGAAGAAGGCAATTGCTTTTGTTCCTGATTCTAAAGCTTCGAGGTCAGTTTGTGCACTGGGAAGTGACGATTCATCCGCACAGAGTACAAACATGTCTGCTTTGTGAGCGGTTAATGGGTTATGGCCTGATGGGAGCGAGAACTCCACTATGCCTATGCGGTCCCCCGTTTTTGCATTGCGAGCCCAATCGCTGGCAAGCCCTGGGACATTATGCAGAGTAAAATCAACGGTAAGTTCAAGCGTTTCAGGTTTGAATTGGCGAGCAGTAAAAGCCCGAACGAGCGGGTCCTCAGAAAATGCGCTGAAAGAACTGACCTCGGTTTCGGATGTAGTCCTGTATTCTACTTGACCGTCATGTGTGAGGAACGGTTGTGGGGGATTGCTATGACCCTTTGGAGGGAAATAAAGGCGGATTAACATTTCTGGTCGCCATTGACCCTTCAAGCCCGCTAAAGCTGCGCCGTTAAGAGTGATTCGTCTTACACAAGGAGTTAGCTGTTCGATGCGAGACACCTCGCAGACACCAGCGACATGATATTTTGGTTCATAATTTATTTTTTCCGCCACAAATAATCTCTCCTACAAAATCTTCAACCACTGCAACTGGTTTTGGACACTCGGATACTTTTCTATGTTTCGATGTGGAAGGAATATGGAATCCAAGAATTCTTTTCGGAAGCTAGGGGCAGTCATAAGCTCTACGTAGTTGACGCTAGCCGAAATCTTTTGAGCTTCACTCCTTGCTTGCATGGACACCAGAGCCCTTTTCGCGCCAGAAACAGCTGTGTTGCCTACAAACTCGATTCTCTCAGCAGCTACATCTGGAATCAAGCCGATGAGCTTGGCGCTTTCAGGACTCAGGTATTTTCCAAAAGCTCCCGCGATAAACGCATGTTTAATGTCAGCCTCAACCACGTTCATTTCCTTCATAAGAACTGTAGCGCCCGTATGCAACGCTGCCTTTGCCAGTTGCATTTCTTGGATGTCTCTTCGGCTGATTGTAATGTCGTTACCCAAGCTGGTCTCGTGTTTCCAAGCAATAACGAATTTGGTTTCCCCGTTAACTATGCGAAGGTGTTTCGTTTCAAGATTCTTGTTAAAATCCCCGCGTTGGTTAATTACCCCGCTCCTAAACATCTCGGCGACGGCATCAACGACTCCTGAACCACATATACCAACAGGCTTCTCGTCATCAATAGTCACGAATTCTACATTCAGTGTTTCAGAGTCAATTCTTACCCGCTCAATAGCTCCGGTTCCTGCTTTCATCCCGTGCTCAATGTGCATGCCCTCAAACGCTGGACCAGCAGCGCAGGAGCAAGCAACAATACTCTGTTTGTTTCCTACAAAAACCTCGCCGTTTGTTCCTATATCGATAAGAAGACACATTTTTTCCATTTTATGCATACCTGTTGCCAAAACGTCAGCGACGGCGTCTGCCCCGACAAATCCAGCTATGTTGGGTAAAACATGAACGTTGCCTAATGGATTAGTGTCGATTTTCAAAGACGCTGCTTTAATGTTTACCGCCCTTTTTATTGCTGGCACATAAGGTGCAAAAAGAAGGTTTTTGGTTTGAATTCCAAGGAAGAAGTGATGCATTGCGGTGTTTCCAACGACCGTGACCTCATAGACATCCCGCGTTTTGACGTTGCTTTCTTGGCATGCACCAACAATTAAGGAGTTGATTGTTTCGATTAATGCTTGATGGAGTTCTTTAAAGTTTTCGTCGTCGGCTTGAGCATAAGCTATTCTTGTGATTATATCTTCACCCCTAATTAACTGCGGGTTTTCTATAGATTTGAAAGCGATAACCTCACCTGAAGTCAAGTCCACAAGGTAGCCAACTATTTTTGAGGTGCCAATGTCCACGGAGAAGCCGTACCTGTTCTTCTCTGTGTTTCCTTCTTCTACTGAAACTATTTTCTTATCATTCCAAACAGTTACCGTAACCTCCCATTCCGCTTCTCTCAAAATATTAGGCAATGTTTGGAGCAACTCAAGGTCAATCTCCAAATCAGTGATTCCGCGTCTCTGCAACGATTCCAGAAGTCTCTCAAAATCGGGCTGCGCATCGTAGATAGTGGGCTTTGAAAGTTCAAGATGTAGCTTTCTTATAGCAGGGTTCAGTTTCACGTTCCGCTCCGCTCCAAGTGCTTGGATTTTTCTTTTTCCTATTCTACTTTCGGAGGGCACCATTACTGCGAGGTTGCCTTGAACGCACGCGCAGCATGCTAGTCTTAATCCATTGGTCAATTCAGACGATGATAGGTGCTTCTTTTCGACAGCGGTAGCTCCGCTTACTTCAGCTTGATTCTTGATAATTACACGGCATTTACCGCACGAGCCTTCGCCTCCACATTCAGATCTTATGCCAATTCCTGCCTCTTTTGCTGCTTCAAGCACGGTTATACCTGAAGTGACAGTTATCATCTTGCCCTCTGGCTGAAAACAAATTTCAATTTCTTTGTTCATTATCATACCTGACTGTGCTTACCCTAAGAGAGGCTTACTGTACAACTTCAGTTGTTTCTGATTTACAGTTTTGCAAATATCTGATTTTCAGATCGGACCAAAATCAGGCCTTTGTCCATATCAGCGCTGCGTATCTTGTACATGTTTTCGTGTGGAGACCAGTTATTTTTCGGTAGACCCTTTATCCATCTGGACTCTACGACTCCGCTAAACTTTAAATGCTTCTGAGTCATGTGAGATGTGAATTCAACATAAACCGTATCGCCGATTTCATATTTGAACTGAGAAATCGGGTTGCTTTCGCAAAGAGCGGCGCTTTCCACGGTTGGGTATGTGTTCCCACATTTTTCACACTGATACGATTGCGTTGGGCTTTCTATTTTTTTCACGAGTTTTCAACCCTCTACGTTACCCGACACATTTTCCTATACGCTCTCATTGTACATGTTGCAGAAGCCTTGTATTGTCTGAGGTAAGTTGCTTCTTTACGCTTTGCTAACCGATTGCTGGCAACAACTTGAACAGCGCTTGCATGTCTCCGTGAATTTTAATCAAGTTGTTTCCCATTGCTTCCATCGGATTGATTGATCCGTCGAGGAAGCCCTTCATAGTTTCCACGTAATCGGTGGTCACCGTGGCAGCCGCGTCTTTCAAATTAATTTGTGACGCCGGAACTTTTTCACTTGTTACGGTTCCATCCATGGCAAATCTCAATCGGTAACCTACGCCAATGTCAGTGAAAACTTGTTGAACCGTTTTGCCCCAGCCTGATGTAAGACCTTTGTTTTCATTGAGCTTTTGCACCATGGTTTTCATGACTTCATCAGCCAATTGTTCTTTGTTTTGAGTCATCCTTTTCCACCTCAAATTCCGCTTTCAATTTGGTATGGCTTGTTTAGATTTTTTAAGTAGTTAAGTCCTAGTTTGGAACATTTGTAACTGACTCCCTAGAGCTGTGGCGCTGGCAACTTAATCATTTGAGATCTAATTTTGTCAAAGCTATTTCAGTCTATTGAATCCAGGTTTTTTGATTCCTTCCAAACTGAATCGAAGAGGATGCCGAATGCGTTAACCAGTTCCTTGTTGTTGGTTAACATAGCTTTTCGCTTGTGTCCACGCGGATCTTTAGAGACTATTAAGATGAGTTCTTCTTTGTCTCTCAAGACGAAGCTAGGAAACACGTTTAAATCCAAATCTGCACACCGAAATTCCACGTTCTTTGTGTTGCTCAGTCCCCTGAAAAGGGCGCGAAGATACTGCTTATTATCCTCGGAAACTTTACTTAGTATTCTGTGTTTGATCCCACGATTAGCGTTGATTTTCGTTAGCCGAATGTTCTCTTTCACATCGGGAGCGTTTGACCAATCTTCAGTAAACGTTTCGAGCTCCCTTTTTGCATTTTTAATGCATTCCTTGGCTTTTGAATAAATGCGATTTGAATCTTCTACAACATCAAAACTTTCTGTCATAAGTGGAATTTCTGGGTATTTAATCGCTTTCAAAGTGTTCAACAAGTTTTGCCGACTATTCTCCAGCATCATAACGTCGGCCCTTTTGGATTCAACGATTGAATCAGCGACTCGTTCAATTGAGTTAGCCGAAAAATACGCAGGAGTTTCAATTGAGGATTCGACAATAGCTCTGCTTTGCAAGTTTCTTAGATGTCGGTAAACTTGAACCTTGTTTACGTTCATCACTTGGCATATTTCCCTGGCTTTCTGAGGACCTGCCTTCAACAAGAAAAGGTATATTCTCGCCTCTTGTTCAGTAAAGCCCCATTCGAGAAGTTCAGTCAACGCTCTGTCCTTGTCTGGCGAATTTTTCCCCAACAGTGGACCACTTGCATATGGAACAAGAGGCCTTTTGGCTGATATGTTCTTCACCACCAACTACAAGTGTCTAGATGCTTTGGACGCTCTAGCTATATATGATTAACTAGTTTCAGCTTTTTAAACAGGTAATAAACTCATTGCTCTTCCCAAAACAATCAATGTCCAACAATCTTTTGGGATTCCAAAGAAAAAAAATGGTTTTTTGTAGTCGCGTGGACGAATTATTAGCGATGAGTTAGGTTTTGCAAAATCCTATTTTTCTTTCAGTTTCCTCATGAGAGCCTCTGTTTTCTTAAGAGCTTCCATAGCATCCTCACCAGAGGCGTCCGCCCCAAAACCTTTGGCCACATCTTCCGTGAATCCCCAGCCCCCGCAAATCAGCCCAGTTTTCTCCCTGATGCCTGCTTTTTTCATCTCGTCATCAATATCCTTCACTCGAAATTTCGTAGCCCCGAGAATAGCTGAGGCGCCGATGATGTCAGCCTTCAACTCTATTGCTTTGTCAACAAAGGCTTTAGCCGGCTGGTCTACACCTATATCAGTCACATCAAACCCTGCCCCACACAGCATTGATATAACGATGTTTTTGCCGATGTCATGAAGATCCCCCTCGACAGTGCCGATCACAACTTTACCAGCAACAGCAGCCTTTGCTGATTTCAACAACGGCTGGATAATGTCCATTACGGATTTGGTTACGTCCCCCACCATTATTAGATCCGTTAGGAAGAATTCGTTCTTCGCAAATTTGTCGCCTGCCACAGTCAACCCAGGATGTAAACCCTTCATGAGAATATCGTATGGAGCGACCTTCATATCCAGCGCCTTATGCGTTAACTCACACGCCAACGTCTCGTTTTCATCGATCACTGCCTGCTTGAGCTGCTCAAAAATTTCTTCCTCGGTAGTCAAATTTTATTTTCCTCCATGTCTCCCTTTGTAACTTCCTACAGGTTTATGGGATATTTCCCAAATTGCTTCACGTATTTTATGAAGGCATCAACGTTCTGAGGAGGGGTCCAATAATCTATCGCGCCGACTGCCATTCCAAATCCGACGCCTGGAGTCGAAGTGCCTATCTTAATATGTTGCTTGACTGTTGCTTCTAAAGTCGGTAAATCTGTTAGAATCGCTTTGTCTGGCTCGCAGCATATGTACGCCTTATTAATCTCTTTCGTGAATTTTCTCATTGCTTCAACCGGTGTTTCAGTAGCGAACTGTAGAAATTGACAAGGGTCATATGCGCCCGCATCAGCCGCAATTTGTACATGTGCCTCTTGATTTCCAGCATAAGCCCATCCGTCTAAGGGACCCTTTTTGGCAAATTCGCCACAGTATTGGGCAATGTGGTCTTTGAACACTTTTGGAGGCCAAGCTGAATGATGCTGGCAGCACCAAACGATGTCCGCGCCTGCTTCTCTAAGTGCTTTTGCGTATTGTATCGCAAAGTCAGTTGTTTTTCTAATCTCCTTGTGCCATAAGTCAGGGTTTTTCATTGGTTCAAGGAAGCCTGCTTTCAATCCCCGCATAGATTGCCCAACAATCCATTCTGGAGGAGTACAACATGAAGCGCCGACGGGTATCATTTCGCCAAGACCGTATTTTTTGAAAGCTGCTTTCATGTTATGAATCATCCACAACATGCCCGGATAAGCCCCGTCTTTTCTCGGGTCTGGAACCACTAATCTATCTACATCTTCAGGGGTTTTAACGCCGGGTTCGATCATAACAGGGTGAGCACGCTCTAGATACTTTGCCTTGCCGCCCCATTCAGATTCACCATAGCTATAGCTGTAAATCTGGGGAACGAACGAACCGAACCTCGCGATGCTTGCTAAGTGCGCTTTCAAGAATAGTTTAGGATGCTTAAAAGAGTCTATCGGCTTCACAGCGTCCGCGTAACCGTCGAGCGCTTTAATAGAATAAGTTGTTTCAGGATGAATTTGCACATGGATCATGTCAACCTCTTGGCCGTTTACCATGGCATTCCAGCGTTCCCAAGGTGTCATCTTGTCTTTTTCAATATTCTGCTTAATTTTCTGACAATACCTTTCTATTTCAAGCTCTTCTTCCTCTGAAAATGGAAAGTCAAGCTTAGTCCACGGTGTATTAAACCATTTAGGTGCGTCTTCCATAGATCCCCAATTGACCACTATAATCACCTGAAAAGGTGTTTGAGGCTTTTGTTATATAAGTTGTAGGAATTTACTTTTGTAACTAACTGATTTAGGCGAAAGATTAAGTCTAACTTCCCGGGGTAGCCGCGCTATTCAGATCGTATGGGATTTTAACCTTGCAGAGTTCGAATCGCATTATGGATCTGGAGGTTTGACCGCAACCAAAGTGAATATACCTTACCCTTTCTTTGCGAAAAAGCAAGAAAACAGCAAGAAACAAGCAAAAAGTGCAGGGGGTGGGATTTGAACCCACGAACGCCTACGCGATAGGGTCCTAAGCCCTACTCCGTTGACCAGGCTTGGAGACCCCTGCAATTTGTCTATGCGAGTTTATTTTGCTTTCAAGACGAGGTAATCTGTGTACTAACTAATTAATATGAAGTTTTTGCCCGTTATCAAAACCGAAGTCACTTGAAACGTTGCTGTTTGCGGCAGGTTTAACCGTAAGCATTTTATTGCCAAGAAGCAGTTCTTTCACGGGAACACACTTTGAGCCTCGGTAGCCTAGCCCGGTGGGGCGTTACCTTGGTAAGGTAATGGTCGCGGGTCCAAATCCCGCCCGAGGCTCCAATTCCTTGCTAAAAAAACATGCGACTTATTTACTTGAAACTTAAATAGTGAACTTGCAATTGCTAGCTTATGACATTTGAGCTAATTCCCTTTCCAATCTCAATCATCTTTGTTCTTGTTTTTGGAGTCGCTACTATAGCAATCCTACGCAAGCTTCGTAAAAGGGGAAAATTCTACTTAATCCTGTATTATACAAGCCTCACAATGGGAATTGTCGTGTTTGCTTTACTTTCTTATTCAATAGCTTTAAGCATGCTACAAGGACCACAGAGTTCAAATCAACCAATACTTATCCCTCAACCGAGTACCCCTCAAAATGTTACCCAAATAATTTACTTGTTTTTTTAATTTAAAAGAACTTTTATAACGCAAGTGTTCTTCGAAGTAACATGAAAAAACATTTTTTCATAGAAAAAAAGGGTTGTTGGCTCGCTTAAGTTATGGACCAGCGCTCTTCCAAGCAACTGAGAAGCTTGTTCCTTCCGAAGATAGTGGTGCTGATGGTAAAGCTTTAGTTACGCCTGCATTCGTGACCATTGTTATCTCTTGAACCGCTGAGCCGAAAGAACCGAGTGCCCCACTGACTCCACCTACCGTGGCATAACAAGTTCCCGGAGCAAGTGTATTGATGCCCAGACCATAGTTTACCGTGCCAAAGTTTGCCAGTGGCAGTACTCCTCGATATGACGAGGGTGCCTCCGCAATAAACTCTGCCGAAGATCTCGCAGCGTTATTAACGGATTGGGTCGTGGTATAAGACTTGCCTGTAGTCATGTCCTTAATGGTCGCAATGAATGTGCTGCTTTGCCTGCCGAAAAAGCCTCTACCGGAACCGCCTGAGGTTCCTGTGTATGTTACACTTGCCGATATTTCGTCGCCTGGCTTAATTGTTAGCGAAGTAATTTGGTACATCGGACTTGGATAGAACTCATACCACGCATAGTATTCTACAGTCGTACCTACAGTTTCAGCCAGTGTACCTGTCTGTTCGACAGTGCTCGAACTGAAACCGTCAATGCCCACCCAGAACGCCGCGTACTGTCCAATAGTCCCAGAACTGACTGCAGTAACTGTCCATGAACCACTAGCAGAAGTCACCGAACCAGTTGCGCCTGTCACTGCATACCCGCTCCAGTTAGTACTTGACCAACTGCTGCCATCCGATCGTGCTACAACCATATTTGGCGCCGTTATTGCACTCGTGAGAGCAAATGCTGGACTGAATGCTGCTAAAAGCATAAGCAAACCAACGAAAAATGCAGATACTTTAGTTGAGGTTTTCATAAAATTTCATCCTTTTTTTGTTTAAAATTACACTGCAAATATAGCCGAGTAGACAAATATAAAACTTTTTCCAGAATCTGGCGCTTTACGCTTCACTGGAGCCATAGCCATTGCAGTCATGGGAAAGACAAGCACCGGCTGGAAAGGAACTCCTTCGCTTGTCGCAATGAGCAGTTTTTGTAAGTTTGATTCGACAGCGACGTTTTGAATGCTCTCAGCCATCTTGCTACCTTGATGAAAAACCTATTAATTCAGCAATAGCTTGGGACATAGGAACAACCCAGAGCTGAAACCGATGCGTACTTACTTAAGCTATTGCTAATCATAATCATTGTAGCCATTGGCTGGTGCAGCTATCTTGGAGATTTTTGTAACAAAAGCAGATGGGACGAAGCAGGTATTCAGCAGAGAAAAAGTTGAAAAGACCTGTTTAAGAATGGGCGCAGACAGCCGTGTTGCTCATGTAATTGCAGAAAAAATCGAAAGAAGACTCTATGATGGGATTTCCACCGACCAGATTCTTCGGATGATTTTCAAGTTTATGAGCGAATACAAACCGTCTATTAGTCACCTTTTCGATTTAAGGAAAGGCATCAGCTTGATGGATCCAAAACCAGAGTTTGAAATGTTCGTTCGCATTTTATTGACCCAAAATGGATTTGAAGTTAGTCCAAACCTGATTTTAGCTGGAAAATGCGGAGAGCACGAAGCTGATGCAATCGCGAAAAAAAATGGCAAGACGTTTTTTGTAGAAGCGAAACATCATATTAGTTACCACACTTTGACGGGGTTAGATGAAAGCCGCATCGCCCGAGCTATTTTGGAAGATGTTACTGAATACAATTTAATGGATAAAACTGATTTGAAAATTGATGGAGCAATAATTGTTACCAATACACGATATTCGGAGCATGCAAAGCGTTATGGGGAATGCAGAAATATACTCCAAATTGGATGGGATATACCCTTAGAAAATAATTTGCGTAGCATGATTGAGAAAAATAAGCTGTATCCACTGAGCTGTCTTAGAAGTTTGAAATACGAAAACAGAATAAAACTGGTTAACTCCGGAGTGGTAATAATGAAGCAACTATTTGAAGAAGAAATCTCTAAACTTGCAAGAAGAGCAATGATCCCACAGGAGACTCTTAGAGATATTATTGAAAAAGCCAAGTTCAGCATGGATGAGCTCTGGTATTCTTGAATTTATAAAAAAAATAAAAACCTTGAAAAAATTACGTTTAAAAAAGCTTTTCAAAAAACAGCACAAAAAATCATTTTATTCTATTCCCACACAAAATAGCGCCATGAAAAGATACAAAACCTAACCACAACTAATTCTTAACTAAAAAAAGCGCCGGCTAAATACACACGAAAACCTTCTTATGCCATTGTTACAAGTCTTTTATAAAAAGGAGGGGAAAAATAGTTAACATCTCGTCTACAAAACGCGAGATAATTATTTTAGCCATCTTGCTTTTCATTTCCTTCCTAATCAGGGTTCTCCTGTTTCCACTAAAAGGATACCCGATTGACACAGGAGATTTTTCTTACTGGATAAACGCCGCTACGGTACATGGGATAAGACCGTTTTACAATCCCAATGTCGCCGGATTTATCGATTATCCACCTTTCAACGTTTACCTTTTCTGGGCATTCGGCTCCTTCGGAAAGGCAGTAGGCATTAGCTTAGCAAATATCGTTAAGTTGATTCCTAACCTTTTTGATTTAGGAACGGCAATATTAATTTACGTTTTTGTTAGAAAACAAGCAAGTTTCAAATCCGCTTTGCTGGCGACGGCGCTCTACACTTTTAACCCAGCTGTGATCTATAACACGGCTATATGGGGACAATATGACGCAATCTACACTTTCTTCCTTATTCTCTCGCTTATGCTTGCGCTTAAATCTAAACCTAAACTTGCCGCAGTAGCCTTCACAATAGGGCTTTTAACTAAGCCTCAGGGAATAGTTTTAGCTCCTCTGATTGCTTTCTTGATTTATAAGAAAAACGGCTTGAAAAATCTGCTATTTTCTACGCTCGTGTTTGCTGGGACGGTTTTCTTGGTTATTCTTCCTTTCCAATGGAGTAATCCATTTACTTTCTTGAGTAACATCTACTTTGGAGCCTATGGTGAATACGCCGTTACTTCGGTCAACGCTTTTAATCTGTGGGGTTTGTATGGCTTATGGATACCTGACGGAACCCTCTATATCGTGGGTTGGGCGTTATTTGGGGCTTTTGCCGTTTTCACTTTGTACTTTTTGCATAAACGTTTTCATGCTTCAGATGAGTTTCTGGCAATTTTCGGGGCGTTCATGCTCTTCTTTGCATTTTTCATGCTTCCAACCAGGATTCATGAGCGATACCTGTTTCCAGCTATAAGCGTTTTGACGCTGATGTTTCCGTTCCTCAAAAGGACCCGCCCGCTATATGCTGTTTTAACAGCGACTCTCCTAATCAATCAAGCCTACGTTCTCTATTGGCTCAATGCTTACTATCCTAAACCTGGTCCTAATTTAACTGGAAACCCAGTGGTTCTAGCGGTAAGCGCTATTAATTTATTAATGCTCCTTTATGCTTCAATATTAATGTGGAATGAACTGAGAGGACACGGAGCGCTCAAAACTGAACCAGCCGCGTTCAGCCAAAGCCAAGAGAGAGGTGAACCAAAATGAACCTTGGATCGCAAATCAACAAAAAAGACTTGATAACTATTGTTTTACTTGCAGTAGTTTTCTTCTCCATAGCCACATGGAATCTTGGCACAACCCAAATCCCCACAACCACAGCTACGCTCACGGCTGGACAAAGCTTCTACGTTACCCTTAGCAACTCAACCAATGTTAAATCAATGATTGTTCTGCTGGATGTTGGCACATTTAACTTCACTGTATCCACAGGTTCACCTGGCAACTGGACAGAAGTAACCAACATCGATTATACATATTCCAATTCACAGTGGTCAGAGGATTATTACAAGTGGGATCCAATAACTGTTGACAAAACAACACAGTATCTGAAGGTTGACGTTGGCCCATCAGGCCCCTTTGAAACGTTAATAGCGGAAATAGCAGTTATAAATCAAAACAACCAGCAAGCCACCATTCAATCGATAACAAATGTCGGCACCGGAAACCCGGACCTGCATAATCTCATTGACGAGCAAAACTTAGTTCAGTACCCATCAGATTACACGCAAAACACGTATTTTGACGAAATCTACTTTGTCAGAACCGCGCAGCAATACTTGCGTTTACAGTCGCCATATGAGTGGACGCATCCTCCGCTTGGGAAACTAATTCAAGCCTCAGGAATCCTAATTTTCGGTTTTAACCCATTCGGATGGCGAATAATGGGCGTCATCTTCGCCACACTTATGATTCCGCTCCTTTATCTGTTGGGCAAAAAGCTGTTCGGCACGTGGATTGGCGGTTTCACGGCAGCGTTTTTGTTGACCTTTGACTTCATGCATTTCACCATGGCCCGGATGGGTACAGCCGACACTTACGTAGTCTTCTTTTCGGTGGCTTCGCAACTGTTTTTTTTGATTTACCTGAAAAATGTTCTCGATAAAGGCTGGAAAACCAGCGTTGTACCCTTATTTTTAGCCGTTACGTTCGCTGCTTTAGGTTTCTCGACAAAGTGGCTTGACCTATTCGGTTTTCTAGGGCAATTAGCTATTCTTGCGTCAATGCGGCTCAATGAAGTTAAAAAGTTGAAAGGCAATTTAACGGCAAAGTTTTATGCTTTACTTGACCGACCGTACTCTCAAATTGTGGGTTTCCTGTTACTTGGGATTGTAATTTACTTTATAGTTTATATCCCAGATATGCTTACTGGCAGGTCATTTCTTGGTGTTTTAAACCTGCAAGAACAAATGTACATTTACCAAGCAACATTGAAGGCAACCCATCCTTTTGCGTCTCCATGGTACAGTTGGCCTTTCATGTTTAATCCCTTCAATGCCAACACGCATGTTCCACTTTGGCTACAAGTAGCATCATTACCCAACGGAACTACATCAACAATTGTTCTGCTAGGTAATCCGGCTGTTTGGTGGCTTGGCTTTGCCGCTATAATCGGATTAACAGTTTTCACCGTGCCAAAAATCCTTAAGAAACGGTTTAGCTTTAGCCTGAAGAACAACTTGCCCGCCATATTTATCCTTGTAATCTTCTTTTTCCAGTGGCTGGCCTACATTTTTATTTCCCGAATAACCTTCATCTATCATTTCTACGTGAACGTGCCCTTCCTCTGTTTAGGCTCAGCCTTTATAGTAAACAGGTATTGGAATAACAAATGGGGAAAACTGTTAGCAATAGTGTACTTTGCGTCTGTCGTGGCATTATTTGTTCTTTTCTACCCAGTTATTTCAGGCGTGCCCACATCAACCTCATTTATTAACAGTTTACATTGGTTCAAAAGCTGGGTGTTCTAAAAATGGAGAAGGAAACCGCTCCGAACAACAAAGAGATGGTTTCAGTTGTTCTTCCAGCGTACAATGAAGCAGACAAACTTGAAGGAGCCGTAACGAAAATAAGTCAAGCCCTAAAAGAAACGGGGTATCATTATGAGATTCTTATTGCTGAAGATGGCAGCACCGACGGTACCGCCGAACGCGCTGAAGAGTTATCGCAAAAATTGCCTTACGTTAAGCACATTAACCGTGAAAAGCGTCTAGGAAGGGGAGCCGCACTTAACAATGCGTTTAGGCAGTGCAACGGCGAAGTTTTGGTTTATATGGATCTGGATTTAGCCACAGACCTAAAATCTCTTAAGCCTCTTGTTGACGCCGTCACCCTTGAAGGCTATGACTTATCAACTGGCTCAAGGATGCTGCCTGAAAGTAAGGTTGAACGCAGCCTTCGTAGAAGTATCAGCTCAAAAAGTTACAACTTCCTTGTTCGACACATGCTCGGCTCCCAAGTCAAGGATCACCAGTGTGGTTTTAAAGCCTTCAAGAGAGAACCACTTTTAAAGTTACTTGACGAGGTAGAGGCGACTCATTGGTTTTGGGACACGGAAATAATTGTAAGAGCATATCGTCACGACTATAGGGTAAAAGAGATTCCAGTGGAATGGAAAAGCGGTGAGGACACAAAGGTTAACCTCTTTAAAGATTCATCGAGCATGTTTTGGCAGATAATGAAGCTCTGGTGGAAACTAAAAGTAAAGCGTAAGGGCTAACTGTGTCGTCCACCTAAAAGAACAAACGATCTAGCAACCAACGCTAAACCGGCAATTAGAATTATGCCAGCCCAAAAGACAAACCATTCACTCATTATTGTCATGTTAACAAGATAGGTAATTGCTAAATAGCTTGTTCCAAGCCAAAAAACAACGTTTTCAATAGTTTCAGCTTTCCTTGGAAGGGGCGAATGCATCACAATCCTGAGCGCTAATATTGAGATTTCTAAAATTCCAATGCCCAGACAAAACTGGAAAACAGCAGTATAGAGCCCTGTATAAACGCCTGGATCAAAAGGGGCTGGCAAAGAAATGCTAGTTCCTGGAACTTGAGCGAGAACAAAAGAGCTGATAAAATTAACAAAGCTATTCCAGATGTTGTGTGGGAGATTGATGAAGTAAATCAGGGCGAGCAGAATAAAAATAAGCCCTATATATACAGCGGTGATCAACCCTTCTTTTTTCTTATCAGCTAACTCCTGCATTTTCAAATCTTTAATCAAGCATGTTTGTCCCCATCCGAGTATATGACTTGAGCACATATATCTTTCTCTCTAAGCAAATGAGTGCATCTTTTAATACTCTGAGATGATAAAAGGTAAAGCCGGGAGAATTCGCATGCCATATTGTCTGAAATGCGGCAATAACGTTGACGAGACAATGGCTTTCTGCCCAAAATGTGGGGCAGCGTTAAAAAGCACAACACCAAGTGAAGTAGTACCCGAGAGCGAGGAACAAGAAAAGCAGGAGAAACATGAGAATCCAGCGGATGTTGAAATTCAAGATAAAAATCAATATGGCTTCGTCAGATATCTAATCGCCGGTTTAATATTGATTATAGTAGGCGTTTTCGCAATACTAGATTTAACTAGTCGTATCTCAGCCTCAGGTCAAGACATAGCTATTGTACTAATTATAATTGGCATAATTATCATAATTGGCGCTATTTACGTGACTACTCCGGTGCGAAAATATCTCCTACATCTCATTAGCCACACTAAAAAAGAGCCGGCAAATATTTAGCTACAATTTGTTATGAATTTGCTTATATGCTTCTCTTTTGAATAAATAAAACAGCCAAAAACGTTTGCTATTTAGAGGTTGAAAGATTATGACCGAAACAGTTCGCATGACAGCTGAAAGGATAAGAAGACTTGAAGTTCAAGGTGCAAGAAACGTTGCAATAGCCGGTATAAAAGTCCTCCAAACGTTAGCAGAACAGACAAAAGCTAAAAACAAAACAGCGTTCTTAAACGAGCTCAAAGAAGCGCAAGCAGTGCTTTTTGCGTCAAGAGAAACTGAGCCCTTAATGAGAAATGCCATCCGCTGGATAATTACTCAGACCGAAGGCAGCAGCATAGAAAAAGTCGATGTTCTTAGCCAAATTGTCATTTCAAACGCAAGCGAATTCTTGAAAAATCTTGAGGCTTCAAGAAAGCGCATTGCAGAAATAGGAGCCAAACGAATCAGCAACGGAGCTGTGATTTTTACTCATTGTCATTCCTCAACCGTTACCCGTCTGCTTGCCGAAGCCAAAAAAGAGGGCAAAAACTTCAAGGTGATTTGCACTGAAACCAGACCAGCTTTCCAAGGCAGAATAACCGCCAAAGAAATGGTGGAGCTGGATGTCGAAACCACGTTTATTGTCGATTCGGCCGCACGATCTTTTATGGGAAACGCTGACTTCGTAATAGTGGGAGCAGACGCCATCACGTCTGAGGGTAACGTGATTAACAAGATTGGCACTAGCAGCATCGCAGTCTTAGCCAATGAAGCTAGAAAGCCCTTCTATGTTGTTTCGGAACTGTTAAAGTTCGATGCTGAAACGCTTTATGGGGAATATGAGAAAATTGAGCACCGAAGCCCCGAGGAGGTTTGGAAGGAAGCGCCTGAAAAGTTGGTGGTGCAGAATCCTGCGTTTGATGTTACTCCAAGCAGGTACATTCACGGGCTTATCTGTGAAGAAGGAGTAATCACTCCCCAATCAATAGTTGAAGCGGTGCATCGAAGGTACCCATGGGTTCTTAAACGCACTTAGGCTTTCCATAGCTCCAACGCAGCTTTTAGTTCCCTGTGTGTTTCAGCGTATTTTTCCAAGGATTGACCGCTCAATTTAGCATCAACAGCTTGCCGCATTGCCTTTGCACCTGCCACTGTTCCATCTGGGTGCCCGTGGATTCCACCGCCAGCTTGAATAACCACGTCATTGCCGAACGTTTCAAGTAGTGCAGGCACAAGTCTTGGGTGCAATCCGCCTGAAGCAACAGGCAAAACAGGCTTTAACCTGCCCAGCGGAGCTTTGCAAGCGCTGATGTTTTCGAGCACTTCTTCTTTTGTCTCAGACATTTTACCCACAACTGTGCCTACATGGAGTTGGTCAACGCCGATTACTCTTGCAACTGTTGCTATGGGACGCATTGCTATGCCGTGCTTTGGGTTTTTGGTGAAAGTAGCGTGCCCTGCCCTGTGAGCGTGAATGACGAACTTGCAGTTTTGGTTGCGCAGGGTTTGCAGTGCTGACCAACCGCATGTTAAAATGTCCACCATAACGTATTCTCCGCCTTGAGCGATGACGGCTTCTGCTCGTTTCAGCATGATGTCGGTTTCAGCGGTGATATTTACCATGTAAACTTTGCGTTCACCCGTTTCCTGTTGCGCTTTATCTCGGCTCTCCAAAGTCTGCGCTAAGCGTTCTTCGAAAGGGTTGAATTTTTGGCTACTTAGGTTTTCGTCATCTTTAACGATGTCGCAGCCGCCGCTCCAAGCCTCATAAGCCACTTTAGCGTGGTCTTTAGTGTTTAATCCGAGCTTAGGCTTAATTATTGTGCCAACAAGCGGACGCTCTGCAACTTTCAGGAGCTTGCGAATTCCAGCTATGCCAAATATTGGACCTTTGAAACTGTTGATTAGCGCTTTGGGCATTTGAATGTCGAGGAGGCGCAGGTTTTTAAGTGCTTTAAGCCCGAAAACGTTTCCAGCAACACTGCTTAGAATGTTAGGCATGTTGGCTGGCTCAAAGAGTTCAATCGGGTAAGCGATTTTTATTACGTTGCCTTCTATGTTAAAAACGTGGGCAGCCAGCCGAGTCACGTATGGCTGCTCAGTTGTAAGTTCCGTCCATGTGCCAACAGAACTTTCTGCAGCAACGCTGCCTGCGGCTTCTTTGAGGCTGATGCCCTCAGGCTCCAAGTAAAAAGTGCATATTAAATTGGTTTCTTTCGGCTTGTAAGTTGAATCCACAAAGTCAAGGTACTTCAAATTGTTCCTCTCAGGTTTAGTGAGAACTGGTTTTTCCTTAAAATCTTTAACTATTCCCCAATCTAATAATAATTGACGTGTTCCACAATGGAGTTGATAGTTGAAGTCTTAAACATCACCACTGGCGGAAGCAGAATCGCTATTCTTAGTGAAGAAAGCGCCAACCAATTAGGCGTGCATAGTTCAGACAGAATAAGAATAACATGTGGCAACCAAGAAATGATTGCTATTGCAAACATAGCAGAAAATTTTCCCCAAAACCGCATCGGACTCTACGAGGAAACTGCTCAAGCACTTGTGGTAAAGGAAGACGAAACTGTCAATGTGCAGTTGGCTCCGCTTCCTGAATCACTGTTTAACGTTAGAGCTAAACTGCATGGGGAACGTTTGCGAGAGAAAGACATAGTGACCATTGTAAAGGATGTTGTTGAGAGGCACCTGAGCAACGCTGAAATAGCCGCCTTCTTAACGGCGCTTAGCATTCACGGTTTAAGCACGAGTGAGAATGAGGCACTATCAAGGGCGATGGTTGCAACGGGAAAAACACTAAGCTTCGGCGAAGGACCAATACTAGATAAGCACAGTGTAGGCGGCATACCTGGCGACAAAACTTCCATGCTGGTCGTGCCCATTGTGGCGGCTGCAGGATTCACCATTCCCAAAACATCTTCGCGAGCCATTACTTCGCCGGCTGGAACCGCAGACCGAGTCGAAACCCTCTGCCCCGTAAACCTATCCATCAACGAGATAAAAGAAGTGGTAACGAAAACCAACGGATGCTTAGTTTGGGGCGGCTCGTTGGAGCTTGCACCAGCTGATGATCTTTTCATTCAAGTTGAATACCCATTGGGAATTGACCCTATGCTTTTGCCGTCCATTCTTAGCAAGAAAAAAGCCATCGGAGCCACACACGTCGCCATCGACATTCCAACGGGGATGGCTGCTAAAATTAAAACCCGAACCGAAGCGTACACTTTAGCTTCTGATTTTGTTGATTTAGGGAAACGTTTAGGCTTAAACATTCAATGCGCCCTGACTTTTGGAGATCAACCTTTAGGCTGCGGCATCGGACCTGCTCTTGAAGCTCAAGAAGCGTTAACAACTCTTATGGGCGGTGGGCCGCTTGACCTGCGAGATAAAGCTGTTAGTCTTGCAGGCATGCTTTTCGAGATGGTCGGAGTTGAAAACGGGCGCGCTAAAGCGGAGGAAATGCTTGATTCGGGCAAAGCTGAAAAGAAGATGCGCGAGATCATTGCCGCTCAAGGTGGAAACCCAGCGATTAAACCTGATGAGCTACCTGTCGGGGCTGAAATGGCTGAAATACGGTCACAACACACTGGTAAAGTCATATGGCTCAGCACCGAAGACATTGTGCGGATTGCACGTGAAGCTGGAGCACCCAAAGAGAAGGGGGCAGGCATCGTGCTATGCGCGAAACTTGGCGAAACCGTTCATAAAGACAGCGTGTTGTTTGAAGTGTATGCTGAGCGAAGTAGCAAGTTGGCTTCGGCGCTGGAGCTTGCTGGGCAATTGTCGCCTGTTGTGTTAACTAAGAAGCCTGCGCAAAAGATGATTTTGGATCAGGTACCTGAAAAGCTTTCGCACGAGAAATCATTCATGTTAGACAGATAAAACTGACTAACATACAAAGGCTTCATCGGGCAGTTGCCTAAGTCCATGGGGTACCTTTTTTGCTACCCAAACGCTTAAGCTAACAGTACCTCTGCGGCAAAGTTGAAGCGATCGTCAAGCAATGGTACACCTACCTTACTTCTTTTTAGACCTAGTTCACCAGCCAAAAAATGACATACCCTTTTTTGCTACTCAAAAAATGAAACAAAAAAGAGCCCACAAGACGATCTTTATGTTTACTCGTTAAATAAAAAAATAAAATTTGGTTTTATCGCGTAATTGCTCCGCCTATTAGACCGCCGACAGCTGTAATTATACCTGCAAATATCACAAGGATTATAGCTACTACACCTACCGTTAAACCAGCTAATTCTCCAAACAATGCGCCTGAAAGTCCACCGTGAATTCCTCCAATGATTGCGAGCTTTAAGAAGGCTAGAATTGCTATTATGATGCCGCCGAATATACCTGTGAAAAAACCAGCGATTAATCCTTTGCCAGCGCCTCAAGCTACGAGTCCCGGCGACTAAACCACCTGTGAATCAGCCTTCTATGTGGCCGACTCCGGGAAAGAGATAGGCAATAACCACAGTTACCAAGAATCCTACGAAGGCTCCTAATCGTATGCTTCCCAAATTTATCAACACCTTTACAAGTTAATGCTAGCCTGAATGCCTATAAGTTTTAGCTAAAGAGAGCACACTGTTAACTGCTAGAACAAAATTTTTTGATGTAACTAAACACCGAATGCTGCAAGGTGATTTGCGGAAGTTTTAAATCCGTCAAGCGTCAATACTGACTGTGTAAGTAGTTTGAGATTTACATGATGAAACAAACATGACTTTGAGCTTGGGATACTTGACGGCTAAACAAAAAATGATCTGGGACCTAAAAAGCAGCGGACAAAAAGAAGCCAACATCGCAAGAAAACTCAACATCACCCGCCAAACAGTCCACCAAACCCTCGACATCGCCAACCTCAAAATCGGCGAAGCCCTAACAGAAGTAACGAAAATCAATAAAATCGAAGTTGAAACCCTCGACTCAGACAGAGGATTCCTCAAAGGATACAGCCACCACTTCAAAACCCAAGCCTTCGTCACCTTCTCAGCCAAAAACGGCATCCAACTCTGGTACAAGCACGAAGGCGACTGCGAAAAATGCAGCAAACTTCAAATCTGCAGAGAAATCCTGCTGGCGGAGGCTAAAGACCGCAACTTCCTGCTGCTGGATGATACAAGCAAAATTTTGCCATCCAAACTAGCAGAAGCCCTATTTGCAAAAATAACAGGTGAATAGACATGGGTGTACGTAAGAGATTTAGGGATTTTAGAGATCGGTGTCCTGAACCACCAGACCTTCTGCCTACAAAACTGAAACGGTACTCCATACCTATCGCTGCCGTGCTTACTGCTACCCTTATCTTGTCAGTTTCATTTTTCGTTTTTTCATCAAGCATAATGTCTCATCCGTCCCTTCCAATCGTGCCCTTAGTCAATGTGCCTTCTCCAACTTCGAGTGATTGGCCTATGTTTCACGCGAACCCAGCTCACAGCGGCGCAGGAACAGGCAATCCAGTGCTTACTTCCACACTGCTCTGGAATTATACAACAAGCGGCGAGGTTGATTCGTCCCCTGCTGTCGTTAACGGCATAGTATTTGTAGGCTCGGATGATGGCAACTTTTATGCTTTGAAGGCTACTAACGGCGAAAAGCTCTGGAATTACTCTACTGGCTTTCAGGTTGATTCGTCCCCTGCTGTTGTCGATGGCGTGGTCTACATAGGCGATGTTTTTGGCAACGTTTACGCTTTGAACGCTACAAACGGCAATAGACTCTGGAGTTACCCCACCGGCGCCGGTATTGATTCGTGCCCTGCTGTCGTCAACGGCGTAGTCTACATAGGCTCCGGTGATGACATTTACGCTTTAAACGCTACTAACGGCATCAAACTCTGGAGAGCCCAACCTAGTGAAGCGTTTGATTCGTCCCCTGCTGTCGTCAACGGCGTCGTCTACATAGGCTCAGACGACTTTGGTCCTTTTGCTTATCTCACTTTTGTCGGCGTTTATGCCTTTAACGCTACTAACGGCGCCGAACTCTGGAATTACGCTGCCATCGGCAACTCGGTTTATTCGTCTCCTGCTGTTGTAGACGGCGTAGTCTACGTAGGCTCGGATGACGACAACATTTATGCTCTAAACGCTACTGACGGAGCAAGGCTCTGGAATTACTCAACAAGCGGCTATGTTGATTCGTCCCCTGCATTTGTTGGTGGCATAGTCTACGTAGGCTCCGAAGATGGCAACATTTATGCTTTGAACGCTACCAACGACAATAAACTCTGGAACTACACTACCAGTGGAGGTCGGTCGTCTCCTGCTGTTGCCAGCGGCGTATTATACGTCGGCAGCGATAACGGCAACGTTTATTCTTTAAACGCTACAAGCGGCGCCAAACTGTGGAATTACACTACTGGCAGCGAGGTTGACTCTTCTCCGGCAGTTGTCAACGGTGTAGTCTATGTCGGCTCCGATAACGGAAACGTCTATGCTTTTGGTACTCCATCTACGTCATCTAACAATCTATACATTATTCTCGGGGTGGTAGCGGCAGTCGTTATTGTTACCGCAGTGGTTTTCTTAATATTTCGAAAGAGATTGAAAACTAAGCCGAAAAGTCCACGACCTTCGCCATAGAACTTTAGCTCAGTTTCCTCTGTTAAAATATCTCAAAAGTTAGCGGAAATAAAGATTAAAAGGATCGGCAACTTAATTTGAGGCTAAACAACTTGCAAAAACATTTAAAACATTGGTCTAAAGCAAAATTGAAAAAGCAGCGTCTATATTGGCGGCACTCAAGCGCATGATGGGCTTATGCTAGTGACTCATTACATTTTTTTAATCTTTAACATACGTTAATTTTAAATTGGTGTTATTGTTAGTATTTCGTAAAAAAATGAAAAAGGGTAACAATAGGGCCGTTTCTGGGATTAACTATGGGTTGTTCAGTATTTGTATACTTGAAAAAATTGTTCAGTTTATCATTAATCCTAAATGCACTAATTACCCTAGCCGCCGTAGCTGGAATCCTGTATGGTTTTTACCATGCTTGGCCCGACTGGAAACCATTTTCACCATACCTTATTAACGGTAACCTTTTTCTATTGGTAGCCGCCGCAGCATTCATCAACATATTTCCAAGCGCACGTATAGGCAGATGTCTGCATACTGGACGACTATGGTTCCACCATTACGTCTACGGCTTCTTTGTTTTACTTTCATCAGTTATTTTCGTAATAGCATTTACATCCGTTTCTCTAATCATGCTTTTCTTTATATACTCTTCAAACCTAGCAGTAAACGCTGGAAGATTTTTTGTCTTAACCGGGTTAACCTTGTTCTTAGACGACCTTCCAGATGTTTCAAAACGAGTTGAATCTAACCTCAACAAGATAAAATCAGGATTTTATAAGGTTAGAAAAGCAATCCACGGGCTTCAATTAGTTACTGGTTTAGTTTCATTCTACGTTTTTCTTGCCGTCGCCCTATCTTCAATCTATAAACTGGCGTTCACTTTTTCCAACTGTCTCACCATGTCCACTTTCTTAATAACTAGTATTACCTCCTTTGTTTGCGTAAAAAGAAAAGCATGGCTCAATATAGCGCCTGTAAAGTAAAGTGGTCCTTATCGTTTGAGGATTTCCTTTCCAATAGCTTCTAGTTGCTGGCGGGAGTACCTGCTAGAGTTCACGTGTGCAGTTATATGGTTGGGCAGTTGAGGAAGCTTAAGGATTAAAACGGTAGGATTGTTTAAGTGGAAAGTCGCATGGTTGTTTGTAAAAACTACGATGCCTTCAACCCATATACCCAGCGACCTAAAAGCCTGCGAAGAATCGATTAAGTTTTTTATTTTGGCAGCGTTTCTTTTGACTTGCAAACTTGGGCTACCCTTAAAGTTGCCTTTGCCGGGTCTTTGCCACTCATCACCGTTGCAGGTTATATCGCCGCTCCAGTTCTTGGTCTCCAAAACAAAGATTCCAGTAGGACCAAGAATAATATGGTCGATGTCGCCGCCGCCATTATGCAGGTATAGGTCGTTTATGAGGAGATAGTCATCGCTTAGCTTGTTGCTTAGAAGTTTGGCTACTTGTTTTTCGCCTTCCCAACCGGCATTGTAAATTCGGTACTTGCGCAGGTAGAAGTAAAACGCGGCTAACGGCGCCAGCGAAACCAAAAGTCCAGCCGCCTCAAAAATGCTCAAGCTCTGGGTGAAGAGCACTCTTAAGCTTAGGGTGAAAAGGATTAAGGAAAATAAGACTATGGAGAGAACCGCTTTTGCCAAGTTTTTTCTGACTTGGTTCTTGAGATAACTGCTTGACCCGTTCATCTTTCTCATTCATTAACCGCTCTAAGCAGGTTTCATTCGCTTTGAAGCTATATTACTGTATGGCAAAGTAACTTATAATTTGCAAGAATTTTGAAGAACAGATTTCAGCCGCCCGAACTTCGGGTATTTAAGGTTAAAAACAAAAAGAGTTGATTCATTAAATAAAGAATGGAAAGTCTCAAAGAGACTAAAGCTGCTTCAGCAAAGTTATTTCTTATTCATTAGGTATTCGTGCATTGCTTTTGCTGCGCGTTTGCCTGCGCCCATTGCGCTGATGACGGTTGCTGCTCCTGTTGCGACGTCTCCGCCTGCGTAAACTCCGTCTAAGCTGGTTTTGCCTACTTCGTTAACGCATATTGTTCCGTGTCTTGGGTCGCTTTGTAAGCCATCTGTTGTTCGCTGTATGATTGGGTTTGGTGTTTGACCGATTGCAACGATGACTGTGTCAACGTCCATTGTGAACTCTGAGCCTGGAATTTCTTTTACGCCACGCCGACCTTTAGCGTCAGGTTCAGTGAGCTCCATTGCAATGCATTTCATGCTTTTGACCCAGCCGCTTTCGTCACCGTAAAACTCGATTGGTGCACCAAGGAACTTGCAGACCAAGCCTTCTTCCTCAGCATTCTCAATTTCTTCATGTCTAGCTGGCAACTCAGCACGTGAACGCCGATAAAGCAAGCAAACTTCAGCGCCAAGCCGCATACTGCTTCTTGCGCAGTCCATGGCTACGTTTCCGCCGCCTATGACGACTACGTGTTTACCTATGCGTATTGGAGTATCGTAGTCTGGGAATTGGAATGCTTTCATGAGGTTAACGCGTATTAGAAACTCGTTAGCCGAGTAGATTCCGCCAAGGTTTTCTCCTGGGCAACCAGTGAACTGCGGCAAGCCTGCACCGCTACCGATGAATACTGCATCATAACCATTCTTCATGAGTTCTGGAATCGTATGGATTCTGCCAACCAAGTTGCCAAGACGCAAATCAACACCTAAATTTTGAACGTATCCTACTTCGTTTTGTACTATAGCTTTTGGTAAACGGAACTCTGGAATACCATATGACAATACTCCACCGCCAACATGCAAAGCCTCAAACATTGTAACATCATGACCAAGCTTAACTAAGTCGGCTGCAGCAGTTAATCCAGCTGGACCAGCACCTACAATTGCTACTTTCTTGCCTGTCGGTGGAGCTTTCTGCGGAAGCTGGGAACCATTATCTCGTTCCCAATCTGCAAGAAAACGCTCTAGTCGTCCGATGCTGATGGGCTCACCCATTTTTCCCACGACACATTTGTCTTGGCATTGTACTTCTTGAGGGCACACTCTTCCGCAAACTGCGGGTAGCGCGTTCTTCGTTTTTATCAACGCTATGGCTTCAGCATACTTCTTTTCTCTGAGCAGTTTTATGAAGCCGGGAATGGGAACTTCAACTGGGCAACCAGTCATACATTGCGGCTTTGGACACTGTAAGCAGCGGCTTGCTTCTTCAAGCGTTTCAGCTTCAGTGTAGCCCAAAGCAACTTCGTTAAAGTTTTTAGCGCGTATTTTAGGTTCTTGTTTAGCCATTTCAACGGCTTTCTTGTTTAATTTTGGTTTAGGCTTAACTTCTGCCACACTTGCAACCTCCACGCATTTCCCACAATACTGAACTTAACCTTTCTTCAGGCAGCATCGTGCGCTGACGCAAAATCAACTGGTCGAAATCAACCTTGTGACCGCCAAATTCTGGTCCGTCAACGCAGCCAAACTGCATTTTGCCGTCAACCGTGACTCGGCATACTCCGCACATGCCCATGCCGTCAATCATTATAGGTGTTGTAGTTACAATTGTTGGTATACCATAGGGCTTTGTGATTTCACTAACATCCTTCATCAGGATTACGGGACCCATAACTACACAGCGGTCAAACTTTTCCTTCTTTAGTAATTCTTTGAGGAAATCTAAACCTGTGTAGCCTTTTGAACCGTCATCCGTTGCAATGTAAACCTTATCGCTCATGGCTTTAGCTTCATCCTCCATCATTATGAACTCTTTTGTCCTAGCGCCAAGAATTGTGGTTACGTTGTTGCCTGCTGCTTTCATGGCTTTAACCTGCAACAGGAGTGGCGCAATCATCACGCTTCCGCCGATACAGAGAACTTTACCGAAGTTCTTGACTTCAGATGGATTACCTAGTGGACCAGTAACGTTGTCAAGGCACTCATCTTGGTTTAGTAAGCCAAGTGCTTTTGTGGTTTTGCCGACTTCATGGAAAGCAAACGATACCGTTCCTTTCGCCGCGTCATATCCACAGATCGTCAGGGGTATTCGTTCGCCTTCTTTACCGTTTATAACTATTAGGAATTGTCCAGCTTGCGACTTAGCTGCAATGTCTGGAGCTTCAACTTCGAACAGCTTTATTTTCGGCGCAAGTTCTTTTTTAGTAACTATTTTGTACGTTTTGCTTTCGCCTCCACGGTTATTTCACATTTTGGTAACGCTGAAATCTTTTTGTAGAAAGCATCCAGTTTCTGATTGAACTCGTCAGCACATCTTGGCGACTCTTCATAAATTTCGAATCGTTCAAGCAGATTGTTCTTTTTCAACACCATGAATAATGCGGCCAAGTTGCGCTCTGCGGTAGCTCTGCCTTCTTGAAGTTTACAGTCTTGTGCCGAACAAACTACTGCCATTACGCCGTCGAAACCGCAGTTTAACGCATTGATGACGTGAACGGGATCTAAAGATTTGAAGCATGGAATTTCGAGAGCCAACACGTTTTTGCCTGCAAATGCACTGTTAGGGTTGTCTAAAGCTGAGAAGTTTGACCATTGGCAAACGAATGCAAGAACTGCTGGACCTTGGTTTTTAACTTTCAGCTGCGCAATTGAATTGCCATAGCGGTTTACCACATTTTCAAACTCAAAGCCCTTCACTTCAATAGCCTGATGCGGACAAACCAGTTGACATGCGCCACAACCAACACATTTTTCCTCGATTACTTTTGGAGTAGCAAACGATTCAAACTCAAGCGCTTTATACGGGCAGATGAAGATGCATTTGTCACAGCCCACGCATTTTTGAACATCATAAACTGCTTTGCGAGAAAACTTCACTATCCTAACAACGTTTTCGTCGTAGCCTAATTGCCCAAGTACGTTTCTGGCTAAAACGAGTCTTCGAGTGTTTATTTTTGTGCCTTCTTTATAGCGGCAGAACGGATCTTCACATTGAACAGAAACAATGTTTTTCACGCCTAAATTCAGCGCTTCAAAAATAAAGTCGGTTGGAACTCTGCCTGAACATGGCAAACGCAACGCAATATAATTGTCAACCTTTAATCCTTGCTCCTTAAGGATATCTTGAACTTCCCCTGTTGAAGGCGAGTTTCCACGGCACATTAAAACAAGCGTGTCAGCGCCACTCTTCGCTTTTGAACTTGCCTGTTTAACATAATTTGATAAATTATCGTAAGTGTAATATTGCATTTTAATGGCTGAAGACGGGCAAGCACTATAGCATATGCCGCAAACTTGGCATTCTTGATTGTTAATTTCAACTTTTCCAGTTGAGTCACGTTTTATTGCTTCATAAGGACATATTGAGTGGCAAACACAACATCGGCTACATAAGTCTTGATCGACTTCTACTACAGCGAGACATTTTTCACTCATTCTGAAACCTCTTTTCATACACCGCTGCTACTTTAGACTGTAGCATGGTAACATGCCAGCTTAAAGCGTATTGAAAGCGTGAAAAGGGGTTTAGAATGATATAATCCTTTCTCTCAAGTTTCGCCAGTATCTATATAATTTCGTCGCTGTCATTTGCGCTTCCTCAGAACCTTTTGTCCTTGAAAGTCAGTCACATATTCGAAGCCTATTTGCAGCAAACTTTGCAGTTCCTCAATTGTAGAGAAAACTTTAACGACATAATCCTTTGAGCCTTCGCCGAAAACCAGTTTCTCCATATTTATGTAAATTTCAGTGCTGACAGCCTTTTGTGACCAAGCAAGCGGCGAATGTAATCTGGGTCCGGCTTCTTATGGTATTCCATAGTTCCGAACCAATGCGGATCAGGTGATAGTGAATCTTTGCGATTCTGGGGTTTCCGAGTTTGTAAGAGACTTGCTTTCTTGCGTTTATTAGGCCTTGAATTGCACTGTTCGTTGTCATTATGCCAAAGACTTTATCGTTTACTTTAGGCAATCTTCCAATCATGTTCATAAGCATAGTTGAGCGGTCTGAGAATGACCTTGGCAAACTTCTGAGGGACAGCATCATCAGAGTCGTCAATGACTATATGAAATTGTGGGCATTCATCCAGAAGACAAATGGCGCCAGAGAGACTTTCAGTGGCAAATTCAAGCGAAGAATCGGTTGAGTACACATTGACGCCATGTTTACCGCAATGCAGCTGCCCTGCACACACAGACGCGAGCAGATTTTCCGGCGGCAAGATCTTCCACGGATTGGCGGGTATTGAGTGAATCTATTTGATATTTTATCTTGTTGTTTTATAGGTTCTGATAATTAGCTTAAACGTGAAAAGGCTTCTTCCCTCTATGGGGGTAAATTTTTGGAAGGCCTTGTAGCGGCTTAGCGCATGTGAATGTTCTTAAAGGCGTGTTTGTGTGATTTGAGGACGACGGAGATTATGGTACTTTGGACGCCTTTGATCTTCATAATTTTCTTATGCAAGACGTTGCGGAACTCTTCCACGCTTGATGCTGAAACTATCGAAACAATGTCAAATTCGCCTTTCACTTCATAAATCTCCTCGATGTTTTCGACTTTTTCGAGTGCATCTATAACTTGGGCCTTCTGGGTCGGATCTACAAAAATGTTAACTGAGGCCTCAAACCGATCGTGAATATCGTTGGACTCCATATTGGTCATTAAAAACAGTTAAGAGGTTCAGGTAGCTTTTGAGTATTTTTGAGAAACAAAATGCGCTAATTTGTAAAGTTGGGCGGGCTAACCCTTCATAAGCCCTTGATCATTGTTCATTGATTGGGCTTGCGCAAACTTATCCAAGTTCAATTCGCGCTCGCTCTCGCCCAAAAATGCCAGAACTTAAGAACTTTTACATAACAAGCCTTGTTTGGAATGAAATTTAACAAAAAAAACGTGGCTATTTCCACAGCTTTTGCCGATCAACACGTATTCATAACAAACTTTCCAACTAAGTCGCAGGTACTGGTCTTAGGTACATGTGAAGCTGATCTTTTGAAACTTTTAAGTGCAGTCCCTTGTCAGTCCAGCGTGCAGTCCCTTTCTCTAGGGCTTCAATGGCCAGCATGTTGCGTACTCCGCCTTTCTTTGCGCCGAGTACTGATTCAGCTATGTTCTTTTCCAATTCGATTTCAATATGAGTTACTTTCAACTCTTCCGGATCTATTTCTATTTCTTTGACTGTGCCGATTTTCTTGTCTATCACAAACACATCTTTATCTATAAACTCTTTACTTTTCATTCTTATCTATCCCTCCTTTCTACGCTAATAATTTAAGCTACCCGATAAATGGTCATTGACAGAGTTGCGTGGGCTACTCTTTTTTTGCAACCCATGTTTTTGCTGCTTCTTCAACAGCGCGGGATAGGTCGCCTTTTTCTTGCCAAATTTTTCAACAGTTTCCAACCTGATCTGCTTTTCCAACTAATCCGAAAGATCCACGCTGATGCGACCCGTATTCAATTGTCTGCTTTAATTTAGATTTTTTTGCACGGTTCCACGTGTCAGGTATATTTCCAATAAGCGAACCGCCAGAGTCCGAGTTTTATTTTTGATTGAATTGTCATTTTTCATTCGCCTTTTCGCTTATCAACTTATCAACATAAATTACTATGTGCTTACGTGCTTATATAGATATCGGCTTAAACGCACAGTGAAACAGTCAGCAACGCCTTTCGCAAAACTGAGGGTGACAGGCTGGATTTTACATAGAATATAAAGAGTAAAAAAAGGTCGGTTACCGCTTCGGTTGATTGACTAAATTTTTTTAGCTGTTACCTTTCGGCTGATTATTGTTAAGTGCACTATCGTTTCTTAATTCTCGTTTCAGATAAGCAACTACGTCAAAACTTTGATTAATTTGAAGCGCAACAATAGCAACCAATTCCCACCCATCTAAACCATATTTATTCAACAAATCTTCTTGTGTTTTGACACCGGCATCTATTATTCCTTTTACCAGAGCAATTGAGACGTACTCCCATTTTGTCATGTTCGTTCCCTCTAACAATATTTATTTTCTGCAGAACTGAAATTAACCAAGCAGTATTTTTCTTTTGAGGTTCATTTGGGTTGAGTTACATAGAAAAACGTCAACCGAAGACTTCACATAGTCCTGAAAGGACATGGCACGGATAGGTTTTTTCACATGCCCAGGTCAAAAAATATTTTGAGATAGCTTCCTATACAGCGTACATTGCGCAGGCAAAGGCCTCTCACGAAATGGGCAGGATAGAGAGTGCAAAAACTTGGATATTGTAAAATTCAGTGGATAAAGCATCAGGAGAAGATGGAAACGACCTTCCAGGTCTTTATTGACAATATGACTGCACCTAGTTTTGCATTGTTAAGTAACTGGTTTTGGATCTTCAGTTTCATGGTTAGCTGAAAACATGAATTTCAACTTCATATCATTAATATATAATTTAGGCCAATGTTCATGGCAAGCGGCGAATCTTGCTTAAACAATTACGATCGCCTTTACTCCTCTTCTTCCTCAAAGGCAAGATTCGTCAGCTTGAGGGTAGTCGCATGGAGGAAGTTTCAAAAACTCTTTCTGAAATGCAACAAAGCATAGCGTCTAAACTTAGTGCAATGGGGGCCGATTCAATAGATAAAGCCGTTACAGCCGGAGAGGCTAACTTGGACGTTCCGTGCGCGTGAGGGGGGATTGTACAGACATGGCTGTAAAGGGATTACCCGTATATAATTATCCACCAAGGAAAGTGAATGGAGATTTTCGAGTTCAGATGAGTCGGACTAGAGTTGAGAAGCCTCAGAAACTGTTGCCAACTGAAGCAGGAAGAATTGAAAACATTCTAGAAGGCAAAAACGCTGATGCGGATAGGCGTTTGAAGGAACGTTTGCCACTTATTAATTGTGAATGCGGAGCCGAAATCCTGCTGTTGCCAGATTTACAGGCTATGAATCGCGCCATCAAAGCTCATGTTGTCGAACACAGAAAGAAAGATAGAAACGCTCAGATGAACGTAAGCACTTCGAGCAACATCAGTCAACTGCTAAGCCAACTTACACTAATAAAAATTAGTGAACCAAAACTAAACTTAGTCTCTTGGTTCTAGTGAAGAAACGATGAGCATTCATGCGTTTTGCTTTCGAAGTACCCATTAATTGGTCGACCCGCCTTTTATGAGGGTAGAATAGCCGCATATAGGCTAGCGAACATTAAAACAGTAATTCAGCATCGAAAAAGTTGATCTAAATTTGAGACGATCCAAACTGGAAACGTGTTTGAGTATTCTTGAGACATTAGCTAGTAATGGTCCTCTAAAGATAACTCATGTAATGCAAAAGGCTGATGTCAACTACAACGTAATAAAGAATTATTTTGATTTTCTGATTAAACAAGATGCAGTTGAAGAAAAGGGTATAGGGCGGGATAAAATCGTCTACGCGATTACGGGGCGTGGCTTGTACTTGATCAGATGCTTCAAAGAACTAAACCAAGTGATACCCACGATGAAAATTAGAAGTGAAATCCCTTCAACCAAAGCAAAGAAGGAACCTAACTGGAGTGAGCATAAAGAATATTGTTAATCCTTGTAGATCTCAGCGATAAAGTATTAGGAAAATTGTTTCTTTAAACAAAAACGAAGTTTTCCCTTTCGGCGATTTGAGGTTTGGCAAACTTTACAAAAAAGTGCGCGCTTGCGTGTTCTTTAATTGGTGTAAAATGGTTTTAATTCAGGGTTGAAAGGTTTTGGTCGGTTTTGAGCGATGGATTCCGAATATAAACTATGATTGGTTGTGACTATCAAGAAAAGAATTATTACCATTTTTGACCATTTTCGGAACAGTCATGCGTGCTAAACAAATTCTATATTCGCAAGCGGTAAAACGGGCGTTTGGAAAGTGAATTCACAATTCAAATCTTGAGTATTATGTTGACTTTCATAAGTGAGTTAAGTAACTTGAATCTTACTTGCTTAGTAACATTGGAGGAAAATAGTTTGAACCAACAGTTGGCAGCTAAAGGTAGGAAAGAGTTGGAAGCTAAGATGTCCACGGTTTTCGGCGAAAAAATCAAAGAGCTTTCTGTGGAACTGCAGGAAATACTGTTAGACGACATAGTTACCGCATTTGAGAACAGGCTCATCGTGTTCAAGCGTGCCAAGGTAAACTTAGATTGCCTGCAGAAGAGAAGGTGAAACGATGAGACGGTCTAAACTAGAAATGTATGTTGATATTCTGAAAGTTTTAGCGCAAAGAGGACCGCTGAAGATAACGCATATTATGTACAAGACAAACGTCAACTGCAATATTCTGAAAGAATACTTGAACTTTCTAATCAAACAAGGACTAATTGAGGAGAGAATAATTGGAAAAAGCAGAGTAGCTTACGCAAACACTGCTCGCGGAACAACAGTTCTCAAATTCTTCAGAGAACTAAACAAAATGCTCACCGTTATAGATGAAGACAGCAAAATCTTGCCAACTCCGAATTGAAAAGGCAAGCCCAATCTCGGACGATCCTTGAAAATTCCGGAAAATTTTGCCCCGAAACTATTTCACACCATGTACATTGTGCGTACTAAGGCCTTTCGAAAAATTGGCAGGATAGGATAAGACAAACCAGAAATTATTTTATATTTTTTATATGTTATGATGATTAGCTTAAACGTGAAAAAGTTTCCTCTCTATACCCCCGAAATTTGAGAAGCCTTACGAATGCCCTGATCAAAAAATTAAGCCAAAATTTTTATGCAGACCGGCTCGAGCGACTTTAATACTTAAATGCAATAAGGCTTTGTGGTCTCCTTTAGTGCTTTCCTTGCTTCATTATAAACTTTATACTGCGTCAGATTCAACACTTGAATATCAAACCCAAGATTGATTGGCTTAGGATTCTGCGCCCAATAAAGCGCAAAAGCATGCATGATAGCAGCTTCCACATCAGGAGCTTTCACGTTAACCGCAAAGCCCTCATTAATGTGAACCTGCCACTCATAATTTTCAGTCAAATTTAGTCACTACTTGTTTTAGCGTCTGTATTTTCGCCAAACATCACTTAGCGCCTGCCCTTCGTCTTCAAGTAGCAGTTACCACAGAACTTCTCGTTGTTCTCGAAAACATTGGCGTTTTCCCCGCAAGCACACTTGCCATCCATCAAAGTCAAAACGTCACCATCCTAACTTCTCTCCCCAAACTAATGTCGTGCGCACCTATGCATTTACAGCTTCAACTCAATTTAAAGCAGATTGCGTCTGCACTAATATGTCGAAAATTGAAATAAGCGAATAAGTAATTTTGGTTAAGGCAGAAATTCATGGGAAGCAGAAAAAAGTGGCGGGAAAAACAAACATTTCAACAATGATTTAACGGGATATTCATAGCTTAGTATGTATTCAGAAACAAAATAGATAATTCATAAGAAAAATAAACGTGGATGGGCGTTAACTCAGATGTGATATACTAGGCGATGTTTATGACTATAGGTTTGGGCTTCGTAACGAGTGTTTGTGACTATGTAAATTGAACTAGTGATAAAAGCTTGGATGAGATTACGGACAAAATATGTTCTAAGGTTCGCCCATATGACCTGGAAGATTTTTTCGTAAAAATCGCATTATTTAGTTCTTCAAATAACCGCTATCAAGAACTTAAAGCGAACTGTGAAGAACGCTACGAAATGAAATACAGTAAGGTCATCAACCCAAAGATAACAGTCTGAAAGGACTAAGTTCGGTGAGCACATTTGGTAAATCATCAGATTATGTGGCATTAATTGATAATAATGCTGGGGGTTGCTTGGAGGGTCATCGGCAGAAGTATGCCAATCTACAGAACGTTCAATTTCTTACACTACTCAAACACAATATACAACACAAACGCAAACTGTTTCACGCCTAAAATGTTGTTAACTGCAAATGCTGGATTCTGAAACACTAAGTATAGCATAATACGTGCGGACAAATTCTCCTTAATCATTCCCAAATTTCTTTCTATTATGCAAAGTACGTTAAAAGGTTACTACGACCATTAAGGGGTTAGAAACTTCGATATTTACAGAGTACCTTAAGGCGCTATAAAGATAAATCTTAAATCTAATTAGCGTAGAAATAGCCTAACATGGCAAAAAGATTTACCGCTATCATCCTCATTGCCAATGTTATAATGGGTTTGCTTCTTTATCTTTCCAGTCAATTAGTGCTTTCAGAACTCAATGGTGCGACACTAAGCGGATATAGTATTACCTCAATTGGCATAACGCCTACGCAGGTTGCTGGTCAAGTCATTGTTCCGATTGCGATGTCAATGGCTAACTTCCCATTCTATGTCTTTCTCCTCTTTTTGATAGTAAATGCTTGCTTCATAATAAAACTGCTAATAAGCAAAGAAACAAAACAGAACCCTTCTTAGACTCACACAATGGCACTTCATGAATTCTAAAATCTTTTAAGCAAAGTTAGCCCTGTTATTTTAGTGATTAATAGGGAAAAGGCATGGATAAAAAACTCAAAGACCGTTTAGTTGGTGGTTTTGGTGGTGGCGGTATACCACTTGTATTATACGTTATTTTTGTTTATGCTGTTGCGCCAAATTTGGTTACAAAATTTTGGTCGTTGTGGTTAACATTAGAACTTATAGGAATTATTTTAGTTTCAGTTTCTGTCTATTTTTATTTTAAGAAAGTGACGATTAAGTAATTGCTCCTCTGTCAAACAGATATCAACAGAACCCTTCTTAGACCAACATATAGCATATCAGAACTAGTAAAGTTTCCAGAGTACATTAAGGCGCTATATGATGGCCTCGGTAAGCCGAAAACTTAAAGATAAGTCTTAAATCCGAAAAGCGTAGAAATAGATACAAAATGGATAAAGCAATCTTCCCTAAGATAAGAAAAAAAGGGAAAATACACTTTTTCGTTTGTTGCAATGTTTTTCTATGTAACTATGTCGCCTGTATTTAGTATGTAATTGTTGTTCCAAGTTTGGCTTCCGTAGTGATACGTCCAACCCCAAGTTAGATAGTTAAAGGTTGTGTAGCTGACTCCAAAGTAAATACTCATCCAGTCGTAATATCCAGGTGCGCCTGTTTGTGTTCCGTAATTATTTAAAAGAATGTCTTTTTTTGTCCCGTCATAGTTATAGAATCCTTTGTATCCGAATGCTGACTTAAACGATGTAGCTGTGAACGTTCCTGTGTATCCGCCGCTAAACCATCCACAACCATCTTTAGGTTGGACTGTGCCTGCTTGCGGGCTTAGCGCTCCTTTGAAGGTCTGCCATGTGCCAATAAACGTACCGATAGCATAGAACGTGCTATCTGCAACACTTGGCTCTTTCCAAACCTGAACTGTTTGCAAGTAGCTTGTGAGTGCCCAGAAGCTAGAAACGCCACTGTCTTCGTCATTCGTTAAAGAATGCTAATGCTCAAAACTAGTTTTGAACCTCTGGAACTCCTGCTGGAAGAGAGTTATACGCTGGCGCAACATTGTTCGTATAAGCAAATACTGGAACAGCTATGGTTGATAACATCAAAATTGAAAACAGCACTGTTATAATTTTGAGTTTCTCTTTCGTTTTTTCGTCTCCTACAAAAAACCTGTTTCTTATTTGTATTCAACTTGACTTAAAGTTTTCATAGTCCCGCTTCGGAATACATCCTAAAACGGCAGAAGCCTCAAATCTCACTCTGTAGCTCGAAAATGGTTCAACGTAATCGGAGATAAGTCTAAGAAAGCCAAGAAGCCGAAAGAGATCTTGAAGTTTTTTCCTTTTTTATATTAATTAAGTTCTATTTCTACGCCGTGCAGATTTAAGACCTCTATCCTTTTCTTTGTCTGTCTGTTTGTCTGTGTGTTGTGTTTGTGCGAGTAAGTAGAGTAAGTAAAGTACGGTGAGCAAGAGGATAGAAGAAGAAGTCGTAGTTTTAGAAGTTAATGAAGAAGATGGGGAAAAAGATTAAATTTTAGTCTCCCAAACCCAAACAAATTTTAATCTTGTTTGTGTGCTAAAGTTTCTCAAGCTGAACGAGTAAAGAGAAGGGTTAAGCATCCAACTTTCTGGGAAAAGCACCTTAAAAGAGAAGGAAGAAAGAAACTTGGACATTCTGAGGGTTCTATCCTGTATCAGGTTTTCCACTTTGGACGATTAGCCAAAGACCAATGCCGATAAACATAAGACAAATAAAAGCAACAACGCCAACGCCAAAGATGGGAAGCACGCGGGTAATATTATATTGTCCCCCTGTTTGGGTAAAGTAATAAATTAAGTAAGCTCCTCCAAGTGCGAAAAGAATTGCACCCACTAAGCCAAATTTGAAATCCACATTTTTCACTAACTGTGTATCGTTTTGACCTGCGCTTAAAAACTTAGTAAGATGAAACCTATAGCTCTTTTCGTTAGCTAAATAGCCTTATTACATAGCGCGCGCTGTTTTGAAACATGGCAGTAGGTCAAGAAGACATTTCGAAGATACTTTCGATACTTTCGCATCCTTTGCGGAGGGAAATATTGTTGAATCTGAGCGAAAAAGACGAGGCATCGTTCACTGAATTGCTGAACTTGCTAAAGGTTGATACTGGGAAATTAAGTTTTCACCTTCGCTCGTTAGAGATTTTCATTGAGCAAACCCCAACGGGCAAATACAAATTAAGCAGGGCTGGTGAAAGCGCAGTAAGAGTTATCAATGACGTAGAAAGTTGGGCAGAAGTAGCAGATGTACAAAGAAAAGCAAGCCAACTTCCGCTTGCTTCTTTTAAACAGAGGTGTTTAGCTTTTGTAATTGATTTTGCGTTGATATCAGCAATCACGGCAATTATTTTTCTTCCACAGGTCTTTTCTGTGTCAGCGCGCGCAACTTTTTTAACTGAAGGAACGAGCACAGGGCTTTTCATTACTGTAGGTCTTCTTTGGGTTTATTCTACTTTGCTTGAGGGATTTAGCGGTCAAACTATAGGCAAGCGTATTGTGGGTTTGACGGCAGTTAGAACTGATAGAAAGAAGATGTTTTATGACTATGCTGCAATAAGGAACTTTGGGAAAATTTTGCCTCTGTTGCCCTTTGACTTAATTGTAGGATGGCGACTGAAAAATCCCACATTCATGAGGTACTTTGACAAGTTCGCTGGTACAACCGTTATTGACTTGCGTATTCATTCCCCATAATATTTCTTATCATTTTTACTGTAAAACCTTATTTGTTGCAAATACAAAGGCACGCTATTAAACGATTAGGGCTATTAAGAGAGAGCGCGCTCCGTCGAAAAGAAGCGCTTCTCCAGAAGAAACATTATCCCACTTCTCAGTACATTAGCAATTCTGTTTTTTTGTATGCATCTATCCATCCTTCATGTGTCCCTGATAACTTCTCTTAAATTTTCTTTTTTGCTATATTTTTCTTATTTTTTTGTAGTTTGATGTGTTTAGCGCGCGCGAAAAAGAGGTAAGCAGGAACGCGGAATATCTATACGCTCTATTGACAAGCCAAGTACGAAATCATATATTCTGTTAAAGTATCGCAGCGGCAGCCGTCTATGTTACTGGTATAAATACGGGTAAAAGATTGACCCCACTTATTCTTTCAGAATTATATGGAAACAGCCAAGTGACAATAAGAAGTACAGTACATAAAGGCTGGAAATGGGATGTCAACAATTTTCACCTGATTAAGAAAACAAGTTAGTTTATGGAGAAAAACTAAGTTGACCGAACCTTGGACACCAGAAGACGAACTCCAACTTAAAGAGTTAAGGCGTCGAAAAGCCAAAACAAATAAGGGATCAAACTAGACAGCGTAAATTTTCTCCGAGGAAAAAAAGGTAACCCATTCAAAAATCTCAGTTTATTTTACCTATTTTACCGAGTACATTGAAAAGATTACGCGCGCGGGCGGATTAAATAAATGGTTAAAAATGGTTATAAGTCTGTTTTTGCTTATTTAAGCGTGTAATGGACTTTTTTGATGAACGCGTTTTGGCTGCGCTTAAAGACGGTAAACCCAGAGGCTTCACTGCTCTTCTGGGCGAAGTAGGTTTTACCCATAACACTCTGCAGCAGCATCTTCGACGGTTAACAGCTAGGGGCCTTGTTGTTAAGGAGAAAGCGGCTTCAAACAACTTGGGAAGACCCAAATTCAACTACCGCGTTCCGTCTGCAGCAACAAAGCAGGTGATTGCTGCACTTGAAAACCCATATGAGGCGTTTGTGACCTTGCGTTTCACTCGTCTGAGGCACGTTTGCAGGTTCGAGAAGGGCGGCCGCTGCAAAGAAACAAGAAAAAATTGTGAACCTCAAAACTGCCCCCAAACCAGAAAATAAGAATTATAACCATTTTACACCAATTATTTAACTCGCCCGCGCTTGTTTCTGATATGTTACGGTTTGGGAGAAAAAGTTTATACGCTTTTTTGCGTTTTGCTTGTTTAAAGAGAGAAAGAGCGCGGAGAAGGGAAGGGCTTTTTGGAGAGAGGGGTTCGTTTGAGGTCAAAGCGCCGAAACGGCTTCGATATTACCCGAGATATCCTTCAAGTTTGCGTGGATGGCGCAAACAAGACTCACATTGTTTATGCTGCAAATTTAAATAGTAAGCGCATTAACAGATACCTCAAATTTTGTGTGGACACGAAGTTGCTGACTGAGCAATTCAACGGCGCACACTTTGACTATCATACGACCCCTGAAGGTGTACATTTTTTGAGGACCTATTTCGGAGCTTCGCAAGGAGAGAATGTGGCACAAATTAGGTAATTTAACAGCTTATTTCTACAGTTTTAGCCCGCGCGCTTTCTAAAATTTGTCTCTATCTTTTCCATACCTAATGGTTCCTAAGTTTTAAATATCAAATTGAAGTAGACACTCGAATTTGCGGTATGAAAACAGAAAAAGAGAAAGGAGAAATGACAAAATTTTGAAAAGGAGGTGAAAGAACGAAAGAGAAGCTTAAAATTATAACTTTGTTAGTTTCAATTTTGATGCTATCGTCTATTGTTGCCCCAGTGTTTGCTAGTACTAATACTAAACAAGCTTCTAAAGTAAATTTGGCTGGAGTTTGGGCATTTAATTACGTAACAAGCGGAGGAGTTTATCCGCATACAATGATAATTAGCTCCTTTAATCCATGCACAGGCGCTTTTTCAGGAACAGGCTACTATAATGTTGATCCAACTTATACATGGACAGTTACCGGAACAGAATCTGGAAATACACTTACACTTTCATTTAACATTTTATACACGGGAACAGGTGCTGGATACGCAGTTACCGCAGTAGGCACAATAGCTTCATGTACAAGCATGAGTGGTACAGCAATAGATAGTAATTCAGTTTCAGCAACATGGACAGCTACCAAAGCAAACCTAGTAGTAAACGTTTCTTGGATAGTACTTAACGATGAGGATTACCGATGGGGTGCTGGATGTTGGGCGTTAGATAATGGAATGCAGTCTGTTCAGGTATGGCAATTGTCTACTGATAATTATGTAGCGATTAAGACTTACAATGAAATGTTCTATACTCCCAAAGGTGCTATAAGCCCAGTCGTTGGAACAGTTGAAACTAAAGCTGGCACTGGAACTATGAATGCGCAATATATAGTATCAATCGCTGGTCCGTTAGCTACAGGAGTGCAATTGACAGGTTGCCTAGGAGTCAAGAATTATGGTGGATCCATTTCGGACATACTTTTAGGAACAGGAGCACAAGGAGCGCCAAAAGGCTACAGTTGGCTGGGTCAATACTTCCCATCAGTGACTAGTTTCCCATCAGCAAACGTTATTTTCAGAAGTGATTATTGGCAATATACATTGCTTTGTGACAAAACCGCAGTTTCGAGTAGCTTACTCGAAACAAATGCGTATCAACAACCATATTATAACCCTGTAATATTGGCAACTCCAACAGCAGTAGGCGACATAACCACATAAACTCGTATGTATTTATTCATACGAAATTTCTCTTTTTTAGTAATCGTGCGCTTTTAGAAGGCTAAACTTCTTTTTTCATATTAATAAAATCTTCTAAACTTATACTGTTGGAGTTCTTGGATTCCAAACTGCCCTTTCATCTCTCAGATACTTAGCGAATAAGAGAGCCTCTTCATTAATCACCGTATCGCGCGCTCAGCGTACATTGCGAGAGCTATGTTCATCATTGTGAGTGTTAAGCATCAGTCACATATGCTTAGATAAGCCCTTGGGAACATAGTTGTGTGATTCTATGACTGAATTAGGCATTCCTTATAAAAGGCAGAAACCTAAACAACTACCCGACGAAGTCGGTGTCCCTCCACCTTCCTCTGACATACCTGAACCTCACAGAGAAATACTGCCGCCAGACATCTCCATAACCAATGAAACCAATCCCGGTAGCCAGCCACAATTTTTATGCCAAATATGCGGCAGAGCCTTCAACACCTCAGAGGAACTCCAGGCACACATAACAACAGAACACGCCAAAACGGCCTCTTAGAAGCATGCAAAGATAATTCAAAACATTCCGTGAATTGAAGGATTCTTCATAAGGACATATAGGGGTGTGCAGAATTTAAGCTGCCCCCGATCATGTTCTATTATGGAAGCCTGTGAGGTTGTCAGGTTTTTCGTCAACAAAGCGATAGTTCCAGCTGAGACTAAAAGAAGAGGAAACCCTTGTTATGGACGAGTCAAAGCAATCAGAGTTCTAGTCTACGCACGGCTCAAAAGATTAGGAAATGACACGCGCATAGTTGAGTATCTAAAGAAGCACGTGGATGTTTCAAGAACCTTAGGGCTT
>JBEKNP010000008.1:0-56815 GCA_049522695.1 Bathyarchaeia archaeon
GGTTTGTCTGGTGGTGTTAAACATTTGTGCGATGCTGGTAACTGTTAAATCCGTCTTGGCAAGCTTTCTGAAGGCTCCCCTAATGTCAGGAGATAACCTCACAACATCACCAGACAACCAATAAAGATGTAACGTTGGAAACTTGACTTAACAGATGTCTTCATTTGATGTTACAGCTCAACAATCTGCTTCAGATTCGTGGCCAATGTTTCACCATGACTTGGTGCATTCCGGCTACTTAGTGTCTGAGGGACCCCGTACAAACCAGACTCTATGGAACTACACGACCAGCGGTGCTGTATGGTCTTCTCCTGCAGTTTTTGGTGGCTTGGCTTTCGTTGGTTCAAATGACAATAAATTATATGCTTTGAATGCCACAACAGGTGCTCCCGTTTGGAACTTCACAACTGGCGGTCTGGTGGAGTCCTCTCCTGCTGTTGTAGACGGCGCTGTCTACGTGGGCTCAATTGACCACAACCTTTACGCTTTGAATGAATCAACCGGCAGGCAACTTTGGAACTTCACAACTGGGGGGGATGTGGATTCTTCTCCAAGTATCTCAAACGATGTAGTATACTTTGGTTCGTTCGACAACAAAACCTATGCTTTGAACGCAACAACGGGTGATTTATTATGGAGCTTCAAAATTGGCTATGATGAGTGCGTGCAGTCGTCTCCTGCTGTTGCAGACGGCGTTGTTTACGTAGGATCATATACCGTCAATGTTCACAACGACAACATTTACGCCTTGAATGCCACTTCAGGCGCTTCATTGTGGAACTATACAATCGGCAATTGGGTATATTCCTCTCCAACCATTTCAGACGGCATAATATACGTGTGTTCATACGACCACAGAGTTTACGCTTTGAATGCTACAACCGGCATGCAGATATGGAATTACACAACGAGGAGTTGCGTGTATTCTTCTCCTGCAGTCGCAGGCGGCTTAATCTATGTGGGCTCGTACGACAACAAAATCTACTGTTTAAACGCTGAAACGGGTTCTCAAGTCTGGAATTACACCACAGGAGGTAGCGTGTATTCTTCTCCAGCAATCGCAGGCGGTTTGGTTTACGTGGGTTCAACAGACCATTGTTTTTACGCTTTGAACGCCACAACGGGGGTTCTGGTTTGGATTTACAGAACCGGCGATGACGTGTATTCTTCTCCTGCTGTTTCGCAGGGCGTGGTCTATGTTGGTTCAAACGACCACAATGTATACGCTTTTGGTGCTTCATCTTCAACTTCAAAATCCACATCGTCTTCTTCTTCAAAAGGCACCTTAATGACTACCTTCGGCATCATCGCCGTAATAGTCGTAATCACTTTTGTTTTGATTATAGCCGCAAAGAAACGAAGAAAACAACACGCATGATTGTTCCAGAAATAATCAAAAATAGTTTTAATTCATTCTACAATGTTTTGGTAAGTTTAGACCATTCCAATTACAGACCGATTGGGTTTGAATTCCAAGAAGTGTATTATTGCCATTTAGGTATCAATAGTTCTAAATTTAGCATCTTTTTCTAAACCCTCATTATAACATTTTTCGCATAAACCTTCGTTAAGATAATAGATTTCTTCTGAAATCTCTATGCCACAATTATTGCATTTTTCCACTCTATTCGCCTCCCTGCATCTAATTCCGTCTACATAATAGTAATAACTCAAAAATCTTTATGAATCTAACTCTTTTATCGGTGTAATTCGCTTTATTCGCTAAACATCCAAAATAGGGCATAATAAAAGCTGCCTCGTGCAAATGGTTTGGCAGGAAGCCTTAAAATTCCAGCAAAACCTGCACCTATTCAAAACAGAGGCTGAAAGTAAGCTTGCAATTCTGTTTTACATATGAAGGGACGAATATTTTTCAAACTATATATTTATTTGAAGCCAACATACTGATAGCTAACTCTCGAGATGAGGCGTAAAAAAACAATTGTTCAAAGACGAAACGCTTAAAGAAAAAATTCATCAAGCAAACGTTTCCGTCCACCGACAAGAGGCGCAATACTATGAACTGCTCCATCCTGAGGTTTTCAGTAAACAAGAGCAGAAAAGAATAACTGCTGAACTAAAAATGATTGATAAACTTGTGACAGCTAACCGAAAAAACGCTCTTGACGTTGGAGCAGGTACTGGCAACTTAACAGGTAAACTTTTGCAGATGGGCTACAAAGTTACAGCCATAGATATCTCAGCAGAAATGTGCGCAATTTTGCAAAAAAAATATGTCGCCTACTTGAAAAATAGCGAATTAGCCGTAATCAACTCGTCAATTGAAAATCTGACTTTTGAGGCGGGCAAATTTGACTTAATAACTTGTTACTCTGTGCTGCACCACCTGCCAGACTATATTGCTGCACTCAGAAGTCTTTCAGTTTTTCTAAAGAAAGGTGGCGTAATCTATATTGGCCATGAAGCATCACCTTTCTACTGGAAAACTGAACCAAGCAACTTAGCCGGGTTAGTTAAGGGGATATACTTTCATTCATACCCCTTATTTAACGGCGTATACTTCCAAATTATCGGTTTAAAAGTTCCCACACTTGATTATTCTTTGTCAGATTACTGGCATAAAAAAGAACACTCGTTAGATCATATGCGCATAGAACAGGTATTCAAAGACGAACACTACAAATCCTTTAAGCGCACAGACAATTATCTCAACGCCACATGGATCCCGAACCCTCTATTCTATCTTTATCGGTTGTTATGTAAGCCTGAAATGAGTTTTTGGATTGCGAAAAAATAAAATTTTGACTCTGCCTGTCTGTTAAGCCTTCTCCTCAACAAATCCTTGTTCAAAGGCTATGCTATTCCTGCGTTTTTTTGTGCCCTTGGATTTAGTCTTCGTTTTGCGAAGTTTAAAACGCCTTCACGCTTGATTCTTTTAACTATTTGTTTTGGTGCTCTATGGAACTCTTTAAAGTATCTTTTTTGAATTGCCATAAGCGAGTTAAAATCAAACTCGTTAGTTTTTACTGTAAGCAAAAATTCATCAATTTGCTCATAATTTTTTGTTTCAAGCAGTTCTTGGTATAGTTTGCTGTCTGGACACCCGATGAAAATGTTGAATTGACACCAGTCCGGTTCCAATTTTTTAGCGAATTTCAGGGATGCCTCCATGTCCTTTAATGTTTCACCAGGCAACCCAAGCATGAATGAGCAAGCGGTTTGAATTTCATTTTTTCGGCAAAGCTTAAACGCATTTTCTATCTGTTCAAGAGTTGTGTTTCTACCTATTTGCTGTAACATTTTTTGTGAGCCTGATTCAACGCCGAACCAAATAGTTTTGCATCCAGCTTTGCTCATTATTTCTAAACGGTCTTGGTCGACTATGTCTACGCGTGTGTCGCAGACCCATTCTAAATCCAGCTTGTTTTCTATCATCAGGTTACACAGTTCAATAGTTTCTTTTTTTCTGAGTGTAAAGTTGTCGTTGATGAAGTATATTCCTTTTGTTCCATATTTGCTTATTAAATCTTGGATTTCCCCTATAACTCTCTGAGGGCTGAAGGCTCGACACATGTTTCCCCAGAGTTTTCTTGTTTCGCAAAAGCCACAGTTGAATACACATCCGCGTGAGATGCTCATGACATCGGCTGGTTTAACGTTCAGATACTCTATTGTCCTATCATAAAGTTCAAGCGGCAATAGATGTCTTGCTGGGTAAGGAATTTCATCGATGTTTTCAATAAATTTCGGCTGGTTCTTAATGTTTTTTCCTTGGCGCCTACATGCCACGCCTGGAATAGTTACGGCAGCTGGCTCATTGCCATTGGTGATGGCTGTGGCAAGTTGCGTCATTGCTCTTTCACCTTCACCCATAACAACATAATCGATTTCTGCGTTCGCCAGTATACTGTCAGGCATGTAGGAAGCGTGCCATCCACCAACAACTATGTTGCAATTGGGCAATGTTTCTTTGATTGCTTTCGCGGTCTCTACGCAGCGTGGGTAGGTTGCCGAGCCGCATGTAATGCCCACAATTTGCGGGTTGAGGTTTTTGACTAATTGCTTGATTTCACTGGTCGGTTTTTTCATGAGGTAGTTGTCGAGCATTTGAACCTTGAAGTCTGCTTTTTCGAGTGCCGCGGCAACGTACATTAATCCGATTGGAGGCAACCGTTTGCCAAGGTACCATGCACCGTTTTCCGGTGGAGCGGTAGTCATCAACAGAATCATGTTGTTTTTATCCTTAGCGCCAGAATTTTTGATTGGGTGTAAGCGGGGCACAGTTTTGCCTCTTAAGTAAATGTTTGCTTAAAACGATTATTTGCCAGTTTATAGGTTTAACGGAACATAACACTCATGTAGCTTGTATAATTGTTTTTGCTGTTTACATTGGAACCGGTGAAACTGTTTTTTGCTAGTGAAATTAGTCTGAAACTAGTGCAAGTAGCGAATAATGTGTTCTTTCCATTTTTTCCGCTTCATAAGACAGAGGTTACCAGTGAAATTTAGCCCTAAGACTGTTTGCTTAGTATTTGTTTTATTGTTTGTACAAGTTTTTGGTTGTCTTTGGCAGATCTGACTGTGATTCTAAAGAAGCTGTCATCTAAGCCCATGAAGGTGCAGCAGTCTCGGATCAACATGTGCTCTTTAGCCAGAGCTTCTTTTAGCTTAGTAGATGTGGTTTTTCGGTTTAGGATTTTTACAAGCAGAAAGTTTGTTACGGACGGATAAACGTGTAAGCCTTCGATTTCGTTTAGGCTCTTTGCAAGCTCTGTTCGTTCTTTTGCTATTGTTCTCTTAGTGTTTTCAATGAAATCAGTGTCATTAAACGCTGCAAGCGTTGCGCAGCTTGCGAGGCTGTTGATGCTCCACGGTAGCCTAACATTTTCCAGCTTCTCGACTAGGTTTGGCGCTGCTATACCGTAGCCTAAACGTATGCCAGCCATACCATAAAATTTTGTCACTGACCTTATCACAAAGAGGTTCTCGTACTCCTTCACCATGTCAGCCAGCGTGGTTTCTTGCCCTTTCTCGGCAAACTCGATATAGTTCTCGTCTACGCTAAAGATGATGTCTTTTTTATGGCAGAAATCGACAAGATCCAAAACCGTTTCCTTACTATACAACGTTCCAGACGGACTATGCGGGTTACAAATACACATTATTTTAGTATCTCCAGTTACCGCATTCTTGATTTTCTCTGTTTCTAACGCAAAATTTTCGGGCAACTGAACAAACACTGGTTTGCTATCAACTCTCAAAACCGCTTTCTCATACTCTGAGAACGAAGGTACTGGAATAACCGCGTTAAAACCACGGGGCAAAATTTCAGTAATCGCGTAGATAAGCTCAATGGAGCCATTGCCTAAAATGATGTTTTCCTCTTCAACTCCGTGCCCCACGTACTTCGCTACATCTGCTTTAAACTCCACTGGGTTTGGGTCAGGATAAAACTTAATCAACTTGGCATACTGCTTAACAGCTTCAACGGCTTTAGGGGAAGGACCAAGAAAATTGATTGGTCCGCTGAACTCAAGAACTTCTTCAAGTGGAACATTGTATTTTCGGCTAAAACCCCAAATGTCTCCGCCGTGACTGACAAACCTGCGTTCTTTACATGTGTCCGACAGCTTTCTATTCCTCCATTAACCTACCGACTTCTTTTTCAACTTGCAACTGAGCTTTAAAGTGAGCGTTATACAAATTAACAACCTTGTACAGCCAGTAAACTACCCCAACGCCCAACGTAACAATGGTAATCAAAACATAAGTTTTTATCGGTATCGTCTGGGTCATAAACATTCGTTCACTAAAAGAAGCCGCAAGAAACATGTCTTGATTTCGCTCATGCACCAGTAAATCCCTCGACAATAGGTAAAGAATAAAAAAAATTGGAACGACCAAAACGATGCTGACAGCCCACACCTTCGAATTCCTCTGCGTAAAGTGCTTACTTGTTGCTGGTGGTTCCTTTTCCTGACTCCTCAGATAAGCGGCAACCTGATTTTCCAACTCTGCCTCATGCTGGAAATGCCTATTCCTGTTCTCAATCAGGCGGTAGAACATGGGAAAAAACGCCAACCCGAAAGTAACAATCGCAGCCAAAAACCACATGGAAAACCATATTTTTCTGTCGGCTTCAACTTTACTTTTTGTGGCGGTTTCCATGTAAGCAAACTATCCATTCAACTGCTTACAAGGTTGGGGTAGCCAAACTTTATAAGTTCTTCCATTGGCATCTAAAAGTAAAATGAGCCGAAAGGAAATGCTGCTTTCCGTAATAATTCCCGTTTACAACGAGGAATTAACCATAGGCAACATAATCGACCGTGTAAAAGCAGCCGTGGAGCAAACAGGCTTAAAATACGAAGTAATAGTTGTAGACGATTGTTCTTATGACAAATCGCTTGAAATTGCCAAAAAGCACAGCGCCAAAATCTACACACTAAAAAGACACTCAGGTAAAGGCTACGCGTTGCGAGCAGGCTTTGCTAAAGCCAAAGGCGATATAATAGTCACCATAGACTCGGACGGCTCACACAAACCCGAAGAGCTTCCGCGGGTACTTGCGCCAATCGTGCAAGACAAAGCAGATCTAGTCATAGGTTCAAGATACCTAAACCAAAAAAACGTGGCTACCAGAAAACTAAACGCTTTCGGTGTCCAACTTTTCGATTCTTTTATCGAACTATTAACTGGTGTCGCCATTACTGACTCTCAATCAGGCTATCGTGCTATGAAACGCGAAGTCCTAAAAAGCCAAAAGCTAAAGTCAGAGGGGTATGAGATAGAATCTGAAATGTTGGTTAAGACAGTCCAAAAAAGTTTCCGAATCGCTGAGGTGCCGATAAGTTTTGAACAGCGAACCTACGGCAGGTCTGGAGTTGACCCAATACTTGATGGATTCAAAATTCTCTTATCGATAGTTTCAGCATATATGAAGGGTTAAGCAAGTTGGCTGGCAACCTGTATCCTAAAGTTTCAATCATCGTTGCATCCTACAATAATGAACCAATAATCGAGGAATGCCTCAAATCGATTTTGGCGCTGGATTATCCCGCGGAATCCATTGAAGTTATCGTCATGGACGGAGGCTCAAATGACGCCACAGTCAAAATAGCAGAAAATTTCCCTATCAAAGTTGTTTCTATTCGCTTAAACGCTCCAGCAGCCTATAATTACGCCATGAAAATTGCTACTCACTTGGTTCTGGGCTTCATAGATGCAGATGCTAAAGTGGAATCGCAATGGCTAAGAAAACTTGTACCCCACTTGGAAGAGCCTAAAGTGGCAGGAGTCAGCGGCAGCATCGAAACATGGAACGCTGAGAACCCATGGGCAAAAAGCATCGGTTACGAACTTAAAAACCGCTACAGCCGCATAGGAAAATACACAAGCCGCATAGCCACCATGAACCTGCTGTTGAAAAAAGACGTTATCGAAGAGGCTGGTGGATGGGATGAAAACTTGCCAAGCCAATATGACACAGACTTAGGCTTTAGAATAAGCGCTAAAGGCTACAAAATCGCTTACGAACCAAACGCCATCTGCTACCACTACAACAGGCCCACGCTACGGGCTTATTATAGGCAGCAGTTGCAGTACGGAAAAAACACTTTAAAACTATACTTTAAACATGGACGCTTGGCGAAGGGCGATGAAATCACGGATTTTGGGATGAACATTCAGCCAGTACTGCTTTTAGCTGTCATTTTGTCTTTCGTTCTGGGAATCATAGAGGTGCTTAGACCCTTATGGTACATTTCAGGCTTAATTTTGGCGTTTATGCTTGTTTACTTCGTTTACTCAGCCGCCAAAATTGCCGTTAAGTTCCATGATAAGGTAGCTTTGCGGTTGGTTGTGCTATATTTTGTGAGAGCGTTCGCATGGTTTGTTGGCGCAGTAACAACCACCATCAACTACGCTAGAGGCAAAGGGAGGAAAACACCCGATGCGTAGCGTATGCTTCGTCTCGCCTGAGTATTGGCCCCTGTCTGGTGGAACAGGCGCCTATGTTTACTATCTATCGAACGAGCTTATGAAAAACGGTTATAAAATCTACGTAGTCACAGGCTCCGACCAAACATTAGACGTTAAAGTTAACGAGCAATTAAAGGTGTTTTTCCTAAAAATCCCAAAAGCGCCTGTCATAAAATCGTTTATGCTTGCAGCCTCCAGCTACCGTAAACTAAACAGCGTCCGCGAAACGGTTAACGTGGATATTACGCATGCTAACTTGCCGTTAACTCCAAATTTTGCGGTGCCATCTAATTTTGGAAAAACGTTCCTTTGCACAGTTCACTCAACATGGAAGGGCGAAGCACAAGCCATACGTGGCGAACCCTACGGCAGGCTTAACGCTAACGAGAAGTTTATGGTTAGCTTCAACTGGTTTTTGCGGATTTTTGAGGAAAAAATGCTTGAGCGAGCAAACAAAATTATTGCGGTCAGCTATTTCACGAAGCGCGAGTTGCTTGATTACTATAAGGTGCCTGAAGAAAAAATCCAAGTAATTCATAATGGGGTTGATGTAAACAAGTTCAAGCCTGCAAAAGATAAACGCAAAATCAAGGAAGAGCTTGGCTTTAAAGCCGATGATTTGGCTATAGTGTCAGTGGGCAGGCTCTATGCACGCAAAGGCTTGTTTACACTTATCGAAAGCATGCCCGCCGTCGTCAATCGCTTCAAAAACGCGAAATTCATAATTTCAGGCAAAGGGCAAAGCGGTGAAATGCGAAAGCTCGTCAATTACGCTGATAAACTTGGGGTAAAAGACAGCATAATCTTCACAGGTTACTATCCAGACAAAAAACTGCCCAACCTCTACCAAGCTGCGGACGTGTTTGCGTTTTCCACCTTTTACGAGCATCATCCTTTTGCTGTTCTCGAAGCTCTTTCAACCGGTTTGCCCGTAGTAACAACTAGCGTGGGTGGGATTCCGGAAACAATTGAAAGCGGTAAAAACGGGTTCTTGGTCGAACCATTCAATCCAGCACAGTTCGCTGACAGGATACTGTATTTGCTTGAACACCCAGCTGAAGCTTCGGAAATGGGGTCTCTTGCCCGAAAAACAATCATGGAGCGCTTTGATTGGCGCATAGTCGTCAAGAACGTTCTCAAGGTCTACGATGAAGCGTTTGGCTAAGCCACTTGAACTGGCTCTCGCCTGTAAGCCATGGTTACTCTCTGGAACAGTTTAACGACATCCAACGAGCAGAACAGCATCTTCGTTAAGTACTCATGTTGGTAGATTTCCATTTGAGCTTTAACAGGCAAATCAATTCTCGGCGGCTCAAACCTATGTGCTACCTCGTTAACCTGCAAACCCTGCACCCTGATTGCTTCCTTTTGCAAGCCTACTTTTTTGGCAATATAGTTAAGGTATGTTTGTTTCCAGTCTAATTCCATGATTTCCGCTGCGGTTATATCGATAGCTAAGGCGTCATTGCTGGTTAGCATTAAGTCCATTTTGACGGGTTTGCCTTTGGTTGGGCCATTTCCCTCAATCCCAACCCTCGCATCCATGATAGTTAACTGCGGCTTAATGACGGAGTATAACCTGAAGAAAACTTCCGGCAGATATGGATGAAGGTAAATACGCCTGTTGCTGGGAACGCAGCCGAAAAGGTTCTTTATCGCTCCACTGTACATTGCAAACTCATGCGTTTTCATCAAAGGCAAATCCACAACCGCATCAGCATCCAACACGGTTTTCGGCAAAAACAACTCCTTCAGCGCAGTGTTAGTGGTTGGAAATTTTACTTTGACCACTTTGTCCTCGGAAAGATTAATCACGCTGCCTCCTGCTTTCTCCACTGCGGCTTCTATCCCTGTTTTTTCAAACGCCGAGTTGCATGGGTAATTGAACCCGTTAGATTCGCCAACTATTACTTCTCTGGCGCCGTCTCGAAGTAAGCTAACCAGTTCGCCAAGCAGTTTGGGGCATGTTACTACGCCGGGAATGTACTCTGGGTGGCTCATGTTGGGCTTGACGAAAATTTTCTGTTTCCCACGCAACCCTGAATCATCAACGGCTTCATTTAAGATCTCGCTTATGCCGTTTTTGGCTCGAAAGATTTTGACCGTTTTCTGCTCTGGCTTTGGCACTTTTAGGCACCTTTGGCTTGTTTTTCCATTATGCAGCCTGAATCGGAGTTTAACATGTCGCCGTTATGGTACGCGGCTGACCGCGCTCTGCACCCGCCACAAATATACTTGTAGGCGCATATTCCACAGGCTCCCTTCAAGTTTCCCCTGTTCCTTAAGGCTTTAAAAAGAGTCGAGTTTAACCATATATCTTGGAACTTCTCAGTTTTCAGGTTCCCCACATTTATCGGCAGGAAGACGCATGGGTGAACATCCCCCTGAGGCGAAAGCGAACAATATAATCTTCCAGCTCCGCATCCGCCGATGAAATCTGCCAGTGGAACAGTTTTCTTGCTTACTCTCGCCGTCTGCATGTGCGCCATAGACATCGTCACTTCTCCGGTTCCCGCTAACCCTTGGCATTGCAAGGCTACTCGGGCTAGCTGCGGCGCCGTGGTGAGAATGGTTGTTTTGCAACCAGTTGACATCCTATTAAGCAAGTAATGCATAAGCTTCTCCCGCTCTTCCGCCGACAAATCCTGGTCATAGTGAGCTTTTCCGCGTCCGGTTGGAATGAAATTAAAGTAGGTGAATCTTTCAGCGCCAACTTCTTCAGCTAACGTCACGATTGCAGGCATTTCTTCAAGGTTGCTTTTCGTAGCCGTGGTAGCTATGCAAGCGCACAAATCCGCTTCCACACAATTCCTAAGTCCAACCACAGCTTTCTCGAACGCGCCCGGTACCCCTCTGAAAGTGTCATGGGTTTTTGCGGTGGCACCATCAATGCTTATTTCGACGTAGTGTATTCCAGTTTGTTTTATTTTTTTGACGTTTTCCTTTGTTAGCAGGGTTCCGTTTGTAGCTACGGAAACGTATAAGCCGCGTTTAACTGCGTGGTTTGCCACTTCAAAGAAGTCTTTTCGGCTCAGGGGTTCGCCGCCTGAAAAAGCCAGCGCTGTAACTCCAGCTTCTGCAAGCTGATCCACGACTGCCAAAGCTTCTTTGGTTGTTAATTCTTCTTCGTTAACTGCGCCGGAGTTTGAATAGCAATGCTTGCAGCTCAAGTTACATTTATGCGTAAAATCCCAAACAATCAAGAAAGGCGCATAAAGCGAGATCGGCTTTTTAATTCCCATATAATCAAAGGACTTTGTCAAGTTGGTTATTGCTCTACGTGCATAAGGGTCTGCTAAGAGCTTCTCAACCTTCTGTCGCTTAATGTTTAAGCTTCTTCTTAGGAATTCAACCCAAAAACCAATAATCTGCGAGTAAAGAACGCTACATTTCTCACACTTCGTAACGGTTTTTCCAGCATAAGAATCCAATGCTGCTTCAAGAACCGTTCTGCCACATGCAGGACATTTTTTCAGGGACAACCGCAACATTTTTTTGGTCATTGGCAGCGTTATCACTGCATTCCAGAAGCTATCATGACTAAGTAGGCTCATCCGAGACGGCTCTCCTGAAATAGCAACTTGAGGTAGAGTAGGTTGCGTGGTGATGTTAAAGATTTCTCTAACAGGAAAACTCATCTATTCAAGCTGCTATCATGCATTATTCTCTCAGCGATTTCTAAATCCTTCAAGGTGTTAATGTTAAGGAGCACTTCAACTTCTTTTGTGATTAAGGCGCTTGTTTCAATTTTGCCCTCGCCTTGAATTTTGGCGCCGTTAACGATGTTAACTCCTGAAACCGCATACCATTCGCCTTTGTATTCGTCGGTGGAAGAAACAGAGAGTCCTAAGCATTCACGACTTTCAATAGGTACAAAGACTGCTAAGAAGTCTTTTCCGCAAACCTCAAACTGACCGATGACTTTGTCCAGAAACTTGCCTGTGACGGCTGGTAAATCCGCTGGAATGGTCAGCACAGAACCCATTAAACCAGCTTTAAGAACAGCTTGCTTTAAGTCATCATGATAACCCTTTGCCTCCGTCCGCAAAACCTTCCATCCCTTGCTAAGGCAGTGCCTTTCAGTTTCAGGAGTGTTCATGCTGGTCACTACATAAAACTCTGAAACTTTCTCGGCACAAGCAAGAGCCTCAGCCACCCAATCAATCAGCGGTTTACCTAAAAAAGGCAAAAGCGGCTTCTCCCCTAGCAAACCCATGCGGGTTCCTTTTCCGCCAGCCATAATCAACGCAGGAACTTTCATATTAGCATCAACATGCCTGCAATCAAAATAAGTGTAACTGCCCTAGCCACCTCGTTGGTTGCCCCAATTATGTCGCCTGAAACTCCGCCGAAAACGCCTTTTGCAACTTTCTCCATCACAAGCGCTACTGGAATGCTGACTAAAACCACTCCGACGGCAAATAAACCTAAAAACGGTTTATCTGTAAAAGCAAAAAATGGGTAAACAATCAAAACAGAAAGTGCGTAAGCGATGATGTTTAGTTTCTTTTTTGCTTTTTGAAGGAAAATCGAGCCTAACCCTTTATGCGTGGGTTTCCCTACCCAAACAATCGTTACCATGGCTAATTTGGCTGAGACTTCAGCGGCTATTATTGCTCCAAAAGCAAAAAGTGGGTTAATAAAAAATAACCCTGTAAAAGCGACAAACTCTACAATTATCGCAAGTAACGCTCCCCAGTAAGTTACGGTCCAAGCGTGGGCAACCATTTTTCTGTCATGCAAATTCCTAAGTCCAAAAGCGTTGCCTAAATCGATTAAGCCATCGAAATGTTGGAGTCCCGTTAAGACAAGCAGGAAAGCCACGGTCATCGCTGCAACTGCAAGCTTTGCTAGTAAGTCAGTTGGCAAGGCAATGATTGGGTTAACTAAACTGAGCAGAAAATGAACGATAATGCTTGCGCCGAGGAAGTAAGCGCCGGCAAGTATGCCTATGAATGCGCCGATTATGGGGAAAAGGTACATGTGCTCAGCTGTGGTGAAAATGAAATCTTCCTTTCCGCCCACGGGGATAATGGTTAGGAAAGACAGCAAATCCCTAAAAGTTTTTATAGCTTTCACAGGCGACATATACCCTACAACTAATTGAAAGATAATATAGACTTTGTCGTGAATTACATGGGGGAACTTAAAGAGAAAAAAATTCTAGTCACTGGTGGAGCAGGTTTTATCGGCTTTCACCTGTGCAAAAGGCTGTCAGACCTAACGTCAGACTTAACAATTTATGATAACTTATCAACTGGCAAAAAGGAAAACGTGAAAGACGTTCCCAAAGCCAAGTTCGTCAAAGGCGATATACTTGACCTGAAAAAGCTTCGTTCTTTAGAAAAGGCTGATTTAATTTATCATTTAGCTGCGCAAGTTGTGGTTCCGTACTCTATGGAGAATCCACTGGAAGATTTTGAAACAAACGCTAAAGGAACCCTCCAAGTTCTTGAGAAAGCACGCAAAGACGATGCAAACCTAGTTTTCGCTTCCAGCGCAGCCGTCTATGGCAATCCAACTGTATTTCCAACTCCGGAGGAATATGGTTTTCACCCCTTTTCCTGCTATGGGTTATCCAAAGTTGTCGGCGAAGAATACTGCGGAATGTACCAAAGCCAGTACGGCTTAGACATCACTATAATGAGGTTTGCTAACGTTTACGGGCCAAGATGTCACGGAGTTATCCATGACTTTCTAGATAAAATCGCTAAAAACCCAGGCAAACTAGAAATCATCGGCACTGGGCTTCAGTCACGCGATTTTGTTTATGTTTCCGATGTGGTAGATGCTCTGGTAACCGTTGGGTCAGATGATTCTGCTAACGGTAAAACTTACAACATAGGCTTTGGAACGACAACTACGATAATAGACCTTGCCAAAATGATGCTCAAAATTCTTAACTTTCAAGACAGAACATTCATAACCACAACCAATGTTTCTTGGCAAGGCGACGTAACAAAAATTTGGTTTGACAACTCCAAAGCAAAGAAAGAGTTGAACTGGAATCCCAAGGTAAGCCTTGAAGATAGCATAAGAGAAATTATCGCAGAGAGGAAACTTTCGTAATGGCCACTCCCAAGCCAGCTAGAGGATTAATCGCTCTTTTGCGTCTTCCCTACTGGCTGATGACTGGTGGTCTATCTCTCCTAACAGCTTTCGCCATCACCAAAAACCCTCTTGGCCTCAGCATACAAACAGACTTGCTGATTTTCTTTTCCATGGCATTCATAACATCTGCAGGCTTTGCAATCAACGACTACTTTGACAGAGAAAGCGATGCAGTAATTAAGCCTAAACGTCCCATACCCTCAGGTGCACTGTCTCTAAAGCAAGTAGTAGCAATCTCAGGATTACTTTTTACTTTAGGTCTAATCATGGCTTTTTTTATTAACTGGCTAAGCTTCGCAATAATCGTGGTCGATTCCTTGTTGCTATTGATTTACTCAACACTTGTAAAGCGGAAATCAGGCTTTGCTGCCAACGTTTTGGTTGGCGTTTTAACAGGCACAGCCTTCATGTATGGAGAAGCCACCATCTCAGGCACTGTAAGCTTGATTTCCTTAAGCCTCTACCCGATAGCTTTCGGCACTATAGGCGGCAATGTCCTGCGAGACATCCTAAGCTTTGATGGCGACTCAAAAATTGGTTATCCAACGCTTCCGCAGAAAATCGGCACCGTAAACTCTGTGAAAGTGGCTGCACTGTTTTTCACGTTAACTGGGTTGCTTGCGCCTCTTCCCTACTTCATAGGCAAGTTTACAATTTACTATTTGCCTCCCATTCTCCTGTGGAGCGTTCTTTTAATTTACTGTTCAATCCGCCTTGCAACCTCAGCTTCAACAGTGTTCAACGTGCGAAAATATGAGCGCATAGTCACTATGTCAATGATTCTTCTTCCGCTAGCATTAATAATCGAGGCAACACTTGGAGGGTTACTATGACCAAAACAAAAAGCATCTGTCCTGAATGCCAAAAAAAGATAGATGCCCAACTAACACAAGGAAACGGAAAAATCCAACTCACCAAGCAGTGCCCCGAACACGGAGATTTCGAAGCTACTCACTGGCAAAGCCCAGGCGTCTTTAGTCACATGCAAACTTATGACCAATTCCAATATCTTGGCGACTTAAACGCGCCGAAAAACCCTGAAGGCTGTCCCTACGTTTGCGAAACGTGCACCAACCACGCCTCAGGTACGGTCATAGGCGTAATCGATGTCACAAAACGGTGCAACTTCAAATGCGCAGTTTGCTTCTCGACTTTTCCCCAGCAAGAAGTCGATTATGAGCCAACCAAAGAAGCACTCATAGACATGCTTGAGTTCGTAAGCAAAGCCAACCCCAAACCTCCAGCCATCCTGTTCTCAGGTGGCGAACCCTTAGAACGGGAGGATATGCCTGAAATAATCGGCGTTGCACATAGACTAAAGTTTATGACTATATTAGCGACCAACGGGACACATTTGGTCGATACCCCTGGGCTGGCAAAGAAGCTAAAAGATAACGGCTTAAATATCGTTTATTTATCGTTTGACAGTTTCCACGAAGGCTTCAACAAGAAGATTAGAGGACAAGAAGCACTCGTAGATCAAAAACTTAAGGCTATAGAGGTTTGCCGAAAATACGACATGGAAATCATCTTAGTTAACACTTTGATGAAAAGCTTGAATGATAACGAAGTTGGCGACATGATACGGTTCGCTGCCAAAAACACTGACATAGTGCGAGGTTTAATTTTCCAGCCCATCGCCTTCACCGGCAGAGCTACCGAGAACCCCTTTCGTGAGAATTTCCGTGAATGGTCTTTTGCAGAGGATGTTGAAAAACAAACTTACGGCGAAATAAAAACCACCGACCTATTTCCAATGTCGGTCATGACTTCTCCGATAAAGATAATGCGTAAATTCATGCAGAAGCCTTGGCCATTGTTCTCTTGCAGTCCACAATGCGGAATTGTAAACTGGATCTACGTCTCAAAAGACGGCAAAATGTTCCCAATTAACCGCTTTGTCAACTTTGACAGGTTCTTTAACCAAATCCGAAAAACCGCCGAAAACGCTGAATCAAAGGGAAAATTTTCTCTGCTCTCATCACTATTCATGGCATCAATGCTTTCAATGAATATGCTCCTAGTTACCAGGAAAGTCGGCATGCTAACCCTAACAAACTCAATCATGAGAATGCACCTTTCACCATCGTATCAATCGCTGGGAAAAATCCGTGGACGCATCTTCCTACTTGGTTGCATGGCATTCATGGACTCATATAACTTTGACGTCAACCGTGTTCGCCGTTGCGTAGTACATTACATTACCCCCGACAAGAAAATCATACCTTTCTGCGCATACAACAATATCCATAGGGTTGCAATCGAAAAAGAATACGCTGAAAGGCATAAGACGGCTTAACTTATCACTTGAATGTTTAAGACACAAGCGTCTTGAAATTGAGTAAACTGGTAAGCTCCTGAAGCTGGATTATACTGCCAAAGCTCAAAAACCACCGAGTAGCTTCCAACTTGATTTTCAGTAACTGCTACTGACTTTTGCCAGCTTTGCCCATTCCCTAAAGTTATATTATACGCTTCAACGGGCTGAGTATTAAATGGAAAAGTTGTAAGGTCATCGGTGATTTTCACTAAAACCTCGTATTGAACGGTTCCTCCCATGTTGTTCACAACGGTAACCGGCACATTGAATGTGCTGTTCTGGTTAGCTACCAAAACTGATGGGTAATCAACGGCTTTGTTTCGTGAATCAAGCAAATAAATTGTGCTGTACCCTGACGGTGCCGGCCTAAAAAACACAAAGTAACTTATAGCTATTGCAGCAATAATTATCAGGGCAAGGAAAACGGCGACCGCATAGCCTTTTTCATCATTTAAACCAATTTTTCTTCCAATATTCTTCGTTTTTTCGAACCATGTCAGCATCCATAAGGCCCCTAAATATAGTGCTAAATATTTCAATTCCTGACTTAAATTTTTTGAGCTTGGTTTTCCCGTATTTTCGGGCTTTATATGTTGTGGGGACTTCAACCATGTTGTATCCTTCTTTGGCGAATTGTATGAGCATTTCAGTAGCGTAAGCCATGTCTCCCTCGTTTAACTTGACGTTGTCGATGGCTTCATGGGATATTGCTCGGAAACCTGATTGTGTGTCGCTGAGGAATTGGCTGTAGAAGAAGTCGAAAAAGAAGGTAATTACTTTGTTTCCAACGAAATTCATGAGTCCCATGGCTTTGTTTGGGTCATACATGCGAGTGGCTAAAACCATGTCCGCGTCTTTCTGGATCATCATGTCTAGCAAGCGGTTGATGTGTTTTACCTCGTAGGTGCCATCGCCGTCAACCATCACAATAATGTTGCCTTTCGCATTTTTCATACCTGTTTTAAGAGCGGTTCCATACCCGAGTCTTGGTTCAATAATAAGCTTGCAAAAACTTGTGTCTTTAACGATTTCTATTGTTCCGTCAGTGGAGTTGCCGTCAACAACGATTATCTCTTTTGGATATTCCAACTCTTTATAGATGGTTGTGACAGCCTCTAAGATGTTTCCTGCTTCATTGAGCGTTGGAATTACTACCGAGACCAGTTCTACTTTCGACGTCATGCTAACTCCATCTTGAGGCTATACTGTTTAATTAGTTTGGTTAAATAAGTTCTTCGTATATTCCGATGAGTGCTTCAACGTTTTTATCCCAACTAAACTTTTCTTCCATTATTGCTCGAAGCTCCAATTTGCGTGAAGACAAATCCATATTAGAAAATTCCAAAATTGCTTTTGCAAGCAACTCCGGCTGGTTAGATGGCACTAATCTTCCGTAATCTTCCATTAGGATTTCACTTATTCCCCCAACGTTTGTGGCTATTACTGGCAATCCGCAAGCCATGGCTTCGAGCGCAACCAAAGGCAAGCCTTCTCCTGATTTTGATGGCAGCACAAAGAAGTCTGCAGCGTTATAGTAAGACGGTAAATCTTCATCTTTAACAAACCCTGTAAGCTTAAAATTGTTTTCTATTCCTAACTGTGTAATTTTGATTTGGACGCTGTTGAGGTCTGGTCCTTTTCCAACTACTAGAAAAGTAATCTTTGGGTTCTTTCTTACTGCGATGTTTGCGCTCTCTATTAATGTGTCAATGCCGTTTTTGTAAACAAGCCTTCTAACGGTTAAAACCACAATTGAATTTTTTGGGATTCCCAGTTTGCTTCTCATTTCATCTCGTTTTCCAGTCAAAAGCCTGAAACGAACCAAGTCTACCCCGTTATGTAACACTTTAATTTTCCCAGGTTTTGCTCCTAAACTTAAAACATAATTCTTGGTTGCACCGCTCACAGTGATTATTTTGTCGGCTTCTTTTAGCGTCTCTTTTCCAACGGCTAAGTCGTTTAATCGTTCAACGCTGTCAAAAATGCTGTCGTATTTAATGAAAGTGTTGTGTTGCGTTAGGACAAATGGCTTATTGTACCTTTTGGCAAGTTTAGCAGCGATAAGCGAGGTAAGGTACGGGTGACCATGTGCATGGACTATTTTGCTTGATTTTACCGATTTAAAAAAAATTTTAAAACTTGTTACTGTCGGAATCGAGTAGGGTATTCCAAGACGGAAACCCGTGTTTAACGATTCATAACACTCAACGTTTACACCGTCAACAACATAGTGTTTGGGCGTTCCAATCCGGTTCGTTACCACAATGGGCTCAAAGTTTCTCTGAAGTAGCCGCTTGCTTTGTTCATTAACTACTCTTTCTATTCCACCAACATGGGGTAGAAAAGTATGTGTAACAATGCACAACTTTGTTTGAACCATGGAAGCCAACTGCTTAAACTCCTCAATCGACATAGTATTATAATCTTCTGGTAAACCCGTGGAGACCGTCACCTGTGCCTTTTGGCCTAATTTAATTAGCTAAAAAGGTGTGTATTTAGCTGGTTCTTTTTTGCAGATAAGGTTTTGTATTCTTCTCGTGGCGCTGTCTTAGTTTTGTTGTTTTGGCTTTGTTGACGGGTTTGCTGCTGATTTTTGAACAGATTGTTTTGGGTTGCTTTTTTGGTTTAGGGTTTGAAGTGTTTGCAGGTTGAGTCAAAAAAAGTCGGAAAAAGTCGGAAAAAGTCGGAAAAAGTCGGAAAAAGTCGAATAAAGTGGATTAAAGTGCAGAAAAGTGGCATCTATTCTCTGAGAGCTACTTCTGCCTCAACCGATTATGAAGGGCAATTGAGGGCTAAAAACAAACCTAAAAAGTACTCCCCTCTTCCTACCCTCAAATTTGATAGAAGAAATCACTTTAACAAAATTGACCTACTCTGCTCTTGGCACCGCTTTTGCTACTAAAATCATAAAGCAAAAAGTATGCCCTATTAGCCTTAGAAATCACGGGAAAAACGCTTTTTATGGTTTTACTTGTGCGTTTTTAGTGGCGCGTGTATAAACGTTTGATGATACGCCTGCAACTAAAGCGCCTATAGCGTCGTTTGTGATTGAGCCGAGATTCTTTAGAATTCCCGGTTTAGCTTGGTCAAACCGCACGTATTCGAAAACTGCTCTGGTTCCGCCGATGTAACTGGCAATTGCTATTCCTAAAACTTCATCAGCGACTGGTCCTGGTCTGCCTCTAAACCTTTCTTGCGTTAATCCGGGAATAAGTCCCTTCTCTGCATCTTCTTGCGCTCGGAAAGCGGCCACTTCAAGAATGGAAACATTAACATCTGATAGGACATCGAGGAATTCTTCTCTGAGCATTTCAACGGCTTTTTCCTCTGTTTCTACGCCTGGGTGAGGCACAAACATTTCAAGTGCACAGTGAATGAGGCTTTTTAGGGATATGTCTTTTTGTTCAAGAAATTCAAGTAAGGCTGGCATTTCGTTGCTCATAATTTTCAACCTCAATTTTTAAAGGTGAAGTGTGCTTTAAGCGTTACGTGACCCTGATTACCATAATGCTTATATGAAAAGGTTGGATAAACCAACCAAACATCAAGTGTGATAATTTGTTAAACATCAAGAAAAAAACTGCTGTTTCGCTCAAAGCTTTACCGAAAGGCAAATTATCTAAAAATTTGACCAACAAAATCTCTTTTTTATGGTTACCTGTTTCTTGGCTTAATTTAATGGAAAGCCCTATTTTTCACATTCACCTAAACCCTGCGTATAAAATAACGGCTAAGGGTGGAGTAACTTAGGGAGAGTAAAAACAAAATGAAAGTTGTTGCTTCATGGAGTGGCGGAAAAGACAGTTGCTACGCATACTATTTGGCAACCCAGCAAGGCTACGAAGTAGTCAACATATTAACCATGATGATGAGTGAAACCAAATCAAACTTCCACATGATACCATCAGGCATACTGGATGCACAATCAGATGCAATAGGAATTCCCCTGATAAAACAGAAGGCTACGCCTGAAACCTACGAGAACGACTTCAAAGGCGCACTGCTACGGTTTAAAGCTAAAGGCGCTGAAGGCTTAGTTACAGGAGACATCTACGAAGTAGCAGGGCATGAACAAGGCTGGCTTGGCCGAGTGCTCAAAGAAGTCGGTTTAAAAACAGTAAAGCCCCTATGGATGGGTGACACAAAACAGATTTATCTTGACTACTTAAAAACCGGTTTCAAAGCAACTGTAGTGCGTACCAAACTGGAGCTTTTAGGCTTGAATTGGCTTGGAAGAACATTAGACAGGAAATTCTACGATGACATCCTCAAGCTCGGCAACATTGATGCGTGCGGTGAAGGCGGCGAATATCATACTGTGGTGACAGATGGGCCGACTTTTAAGAAAAAGATTGAAATTCTTGAAACGCAAAAGCATAAGCTCGACGACGGCTTCGGATATTTAGAAATCAAACGATTCGAGGTTAAGCCGAAAGGCAAGGTAAAAACGTAGAATGGATAAGACGCTTGATGTTCTAATAGTTCACAACCCGTTAAAAGCGGAAGCTTTCCTCGATGAAATCGACGGAAAAAACCCTTTATTTATTTGTACAATAGCTACAACAGAAACAGGCAAAATCGCTGGAATATCGGCGGCTGGAGCAAACCCAGAGTTCACCGATTATACCCCGCCAGCAGACGCTGAACTGCTCCTGATTGGACGATGTAAATCCATTGCTGGAGTGCCTATAACTCCTGATGGAATCCCCACACCAGCCCTGATAACTATGTCGGCTTTGCGTTTAGCTGATATTCCCGTACTTATTGCCAGTGGCGGATTAAAAGTGAAACCGCAGATTCCCTTTTTAGATTTAGGCGGAAGCCCAGGAAGAGACATCCGAACTGGCAACGCAGTTGATAATGTTGCGGAGGTTATTGAGAGAGCTAAAATTGCCGGGCAGCATTTGGCTAAAGCTGTGGATTATCTTGTGATTGGCGAGAGTATTCCTGGTGGAACAACAACCGCTCTTGGCGTACTATCAGCTTTAGGTGTAAAAGCGGAAGGAAAAGTAAGCAGCACTTTACCTGAAAATCCCCACAGCTTGAAAGCAGAAACAGTCAAAGCGGGATTAAAAGCGGCGGGCGAAAGTTTTGGCAGTTTAGCAAAAGACCCCGCTAGGGCTATTTCCTGCGTTGGTGATCCTATGATATCTGCTTTCTCAGGACTGGTGATTGGGGCGGCGTCGCAGGTTCCAGTTTTGATGGCTGGCGGAACGCAGATGAGCGCTATCTTAGCCATTGTGAACGCTTTGGAACCTGATGTTCTCTGCAACGTGGCGGTGGGCACAACAAGATGGGTTGCAAAAGACAAGTCATCCGACCTCAAAGGCATAGTCACCCAGTTTTGCGACGTGCCGATTTTGGCTGCTGACCTAAACTTTGGCTCCTCGCGTTTCCCAGGCTTGCAGATTTACGAGACTGGCCTTGTGAAGGAAGGTGTCGGGGCAGGCGGCGCTTCCATTGCTGCGATGGCTAAGCTTGGCGGTGCAGTAACAAAAGACTTATTGCTTAAAGAGATAGAGCGTAATTATGCTCTGCTGATGGGTTTGAAGTGAATTGGTCGTTAAAGAATTAAAGAATCTCCTTTCTTTCCTCACAATTTTTCCAGTAACAATGGACAAAGACATGCTTACTGACTGCGCCAAGAACATGTGGGTTTTTCCCTTAATCGGCGCATTTATCGGCTTGTTGGCTGGTGTGTTCGGCTGGGTAGCTTACCAGTTTTTGCCCGGCATAGTAGTCGGTGCTTTAGTTTTAGCCGTGTTGCTGCTTATAACTGGGCTTCACCATACAGACGGCTTATTAGACTTCGGCGACGGCGTTATGGCTCACGGCACAGCTGAACATAAAATTGAGGTTATGCATGACCAGCTAACAGGTGCAGGCGGCTTATCCATGGGCATCATGACCATGCTGATTACCGCTTTAGCCATCGGTCGACTGAACGGCAATGGCGGGTTCAAAATTCCCTTAATAATCGGCGGCATAATAGCTGTCGAAGCGTCAGCAAAGCTTGCCATGGTTATTATGGCTTGGGCTGGAAAATCAGTCCACCAAGGCATGAACTCACCGTTCCTAGAAGCCATGCATGGAAACAAAGGCAAATTACGCCTAATCGTTGCAGTGGTGATTTCTTTCGCGATTGCGTTGCCTCTGCTGAGTTGGGCAGGCGCTTTCACCGTGATAGCCGCCATAATTACTAGCTTAGTCATGGTAGCCATTGCGCACAAACACTTCAACGGAGTCACAGGCGACGTGTTCGGAGCAACTAACGAGATAACTCGAATGATCTGCCTAATTGTTTTGTTGGCGGTGGTTGCATGGGCATAACAGCACTTGTTATGGCTGGGGGAAAAGGAACCCGCATGCAAATCGCACAGGAGAAACCGTTGATTGCAGTTTGCGGCAAACCAGTCATCGAGTACGTGCTGGAGGCGCTGAAAAGCTCTAAAAAAATCGATTCCGTCGTTGTCGCTGTCAGCAGTTGCACGCCTAAAACTGCGAAGTTCATGAGTCAGTTTCCCGTTAAAGTGGTTGAAACTCCTGGAAAGGATTATGTTTCTGACATGGGTTATGCTGCCCAAAACCTCAAATTAGGCGTTTTTTTAGCAATTGCAGCAGATCTTCCGCTTGTCACTGGCGGTGTGTTGGATGCTATTGTTGAACGCTATGAGCGCTGCAGCAAGCCAGCGTTAACTGTTGCGGTTCCGCTTGAAACGAAAACCAAGCTTGGCATGTGCATTGAGTACTCGTTCAAAATCGGCGACAAAGACGTGGTTCCCGTCGGCATCAACGTAATTGATGGGCATAAACGGTATGGCGATGAATGGCTCGACCAAGACATCTGCCTGATAGATATAGACGAATTAGCCGTGAACATAAACACAGTAAAGGAACTGCACCTAGCCGAACGCTTACTATCAAAGCAAGTGAAATAATAGAATAGTGCACTTGGGTTTAGTCGCGTTTTCTAATGCTTAAAATGCTTTCGATCAGCGCTACTATTATGATAATAATTCCTATCAATATCGAAGCTGCCGCCGCGTCAGCGTTTGAAGGCGTTAAATATACTGCCCGCGTTGGTGCACCTTGAAAGGGGAACATAAGAATAAACCCCCAGTGTAACAAGGGCAATTCCGAAAATGTTCAAAACGATAATACGTAATTGAGTAACACTGAAGCCTTTTAAAGTCAATCTCAAATTCCCCCTTAAACCTATTTCTTGTTTAATATTTAGCTATGACGCAGCCTTGCGCCCTTCTAAAACTTGTTTTAGCGTCTCCTGCATTTTTCTGGCGTCAACGTCCAGGATTGGCGATTCGCATATTATGGTTGGGTGCATTTGGAAGTCGGCGATTACTTCGGCTAACATGCGGAAGTCTGGTCCATAGTTTTCTTCGTCAAGTGTATGATGGCGTTTTTCACCCTGCGCGGTGAACTCGATTTTTGAGAAGTGGCAGTGCATGCTTTTTAGGGCTTCTGTTCCAAGTCTCTGTTCAACTTTTTCGGCGATTGCCCTAAAGTCCTCGGTTTTCTTTAGGGCTCCTTGATGAAGTGCATGCAGGTGTGCCCAATCAACGACGAGATGTGTGCCTTCCACTTCTTGGCAGAGAGTTAAGATTTCTTCCAAAGAGCCCACTTGAAACTTTCTACCCATCGTCTCAGGACCAAGCTTCACTTTTAAGCCAAGGCTCTTCATTTCGGCGCTAACTTCCTTTAATGCGTCAAGACAGGTTTTGAAGGCAAAATCCTTTTCAAAGCGCCCGTAAAACCCAGTGTGAAAAACCATAACATAGGCTCCCATCCAGTCGGCTGCAATTGCCGACGCAATTAGCCGCCGTTTGCTTGCTTCCACAACATCCCGTTTACCTGACAAGTTAATGAAGTAAGAGCCGTGAAGACTAAGCCGCACGTCATTTTCCCTCGCTGAGGCACCCAGCTTTTCAGCATTTTCCTGTCTAATCTGCGGCTTTGGACCCCAACGGACAGCTTCATACTCCAAAGCATCCAATCCCTCCTCACGCAACAGACGCGGAACATCAGGCAAGTCTGCTCCCATAAGCCTAAACAAAGGCGGAACCCCTGCTGGACCAAAACGCGTATGCTCAGTCATCTAATCCCAATCTACATTTTAATTACCTGTTCATTATTGCTTTCCATTTAAAAAGATGCACCCTCGACCGTCGATTATAGTGCTGTTTTTTTTGTGGCGTGTTTGAACATTTTGAGTAGTTTTTATTTTTTTAGCAAATAGTGATCTTTAAGTTAATGATGCTGCGTAAATTCCTGCATTGTTAGCTGATTTTAATGCTGTAGCAAGTGGACTATTGTTGGAATCGGCACATAAAAGTGGACATAAACGGCTCCGACTAAAATTCCGACAGTGATTGCCAGCAGAGCGTAATCTCCTCTGTGAAGTTTTAGCACATATAGGTTAGTGCGTTTCTTAGTGGCTCCCCACGCTCTGGACTCCATTGCCTCCGCCAATTCCAAGCTCCGTCGGATAGCACTAACAATCAACGGGATAAGTACAGGTATATAATTCCTAATCTTCTTAAGCAAACCTCCCTTCTCCAACTCCAATCCCCTAGCCTTCTGCGCATCCATTATTGTTTGGGCTTCTTCCGCCAGCACAGGAACAAAACGCACCGCGGTTGTAAAAGCGAAAGCAAACTCGTAAGGCACACGAGATTCCTCTAGCGCTAAGCCTAAATGATCAGGCGAAGTGGTTAGGAAGAAAACTGAGAAAGACTCGACAAGCACCACAAAACGCAGAGTTAACGCAGCTGCACTCTCCACGTTAGTAGCAGTCAACGCATAACCTGAAGTAAAATAGTCCGTTCCAATGTTAACTGCAAAAATGACCACTGCCAAAAAAGCGGCGCCTCGAAGTGAACGAAGCCACTGTCTTTGAACACGTGCTAGCAAAACAAATGGAATCTGCAAAACAAATAGAAAAAGCAACGGAATAATTTGATAGAAAATAATAGCAGCAACAAAAATGGAAATAACGTATGCGAATTTTACTCGTGGGTCTAAATTATGGATTGGAGAGTAAACTTTTCTAAACTTTAAGCCGTCAAAAACGCTCATTTAATCGGTTTAGTCTCCTTGGCGTTTAGGATTATTTTTTCTGCTTCGTAAATGTCAATAATGTTTTTCGGAAGTCCCAACTGCGATAATTTCATGAAGATTTGAGCTATTTGCGGCAAAACAATTGATGATTCAGCTAAAACATCGGGATTTGTAAGTATGTCTTTCCCAATGCCTTCTGCAACAATTTTCCCTTCCTTCATCAAAACAATTCTAGGATTGCATTCAGCCACAAACTCCACATCATGCGTGACAATAACGACAGTTTTCCCTTGAGTTTGCATCTGTATTATAAACTGACGCAGTATCTCCTTTTGCTCGTGGTCCTGCCCAATAGTGGGTTCATCCAAAATCAAAGCCTGCGGATCCCAAGCCAAAACGGAAGCCAGTGCGACGCGTTTCCGTTCGCCTCCACTGAGAAGGAAAGGTGAAGTTTTCCGGTACTGGGTTAACGCTAAAAGATTCAAAGCCCATGTTACCCGCTCTTCTACGACCTCTGGTTTGAAACCGAAATTTTTGAGGGCAAACGCGATTTCATCTTCCACTGTTTCGCTGAATAATTGGTGGTCTGGGTTCTGGAAAACAAAACCCACATTTCTAGCTAAAGCTGCAACACTTGTTTTAGTTGTTTCAATACCATCCACACATACCTTTCCCAAACTAGGTTTTAAGAGTCCATTAAAATGCTTGACAAACGTTGATTTTCCAGCGCCATTCTGCCCCATTATCGCAACGAATTCCCCGTCTTTTATAGTTAAGGAAACACCCTTCAAAGCTTCCACTTTGTTAGGATACGAAAAATGAAGATCTTCAGCCACAATCATTTGGCTTTCAACGTCTCCAACAGCTGGTCAGCTAGTTCTTCAGAAGACAACGGGGTAGTGCCGCTGAGGTTTAAGCCGTCTTTTTTTAGCATTTGATACAACAATGTGGCTTTGGGGATTCCTACTCCGATTAAACGCGTTTCTTCCCTGCTGAGAATTTCTCTTGGGTTTCCTTCAAACCGGACTTTTCCTTCATCCATAACTATGAGGTGATCTGTGTATTTTGCCGTTAAGTCCAGTCTATGCTCCACAAGGATGACGGTTATTCCCTGCTTTTTGTTTAATTCATAGATTACTTCGAAAATTTTCTCAGCGCTCAGTGGATCAAGGAAAGATGTTGGCTCATCTAAGACGATAATTTCCGGTTCCATGGCGAGAACAGACGCTATTGCTACGCGTTGTTGCTGCCCTCCCGAAATCTCGTGAGGTGACCGTTCACGCAAATCATAAATGCCTGTTTGGTTTAGTGCCCAATCAACTTTTTTTCTCATTTCCTCTCGGGGGACGCCAATGTTTTCTAGCCCGAACGCCACGTCTTTCTCGACAGACAGAGCGAACAGCTGGTTTTCTGGGTTCTGAAACACTAAGCCAACGTGTTTTGCCATTTCATATGTGTGATGCTTAAGCGTGTTTTCGCCTGCAACAGAAATTTTGCCCTTCAATTCCCCTTGATAGAAGTGTGGGATTAATCCATTGAAGCATCGGCACAAAGTTGTTTTCCCACAGCCGCTTGGCCCAGTAATTGAAACAAACTCGCCTTTCTCCACTTTAATCGAGACATCAATAATTGAGGGCTTAGATGCGCCCGGATAGGTGTAGGTGAGGTTTTTTGTTTCAATTATAGCCATTTTTTTGTGCCTGCTTTCTTAAGCGTAAGAGTTTGCTCATTTAAGCGTAGCTACTCATTTTTGGTTATTTTCCGCTTCAACAGTAGCAAGCACTGCTTAAGTGTTGGTTCTATCTCGCCAGTGCCGCTTACCCCAGCCGCCATGGCGTGGCCTCCGCCGACTCCTTGCAAGTACTCACCTAAAGGCGCCGCGATGTCCTTTCCTAAATTGACACCTGCCTGCTCGGTGAACTGGCGTGTGCAACGTAGGCTTACATCTATTTTCCCATTTTTTTGTCCTGCAACGGCCGACATGTGCGCCCCTAAATCAACTAGGGCTTTAGCCGCTGGGGCTTGGTAAGCGCTAACATGAGAGAGGGCAATTATCCACCCGTTAATTCTCAAAATTTTGGCTCTTTTACAAGCTTTCAACTTCGCTAAGCGCTCAGAAGTGTCTATTGGTAGAGCAAACTGTGCCAATGTTTCCTGCACGTTAATTCCTTGAGTTACCAATTTAGCGACGATTTGTAGCGTAGCTGAATTTGCCAAAGAAAAATGCCGCGTATCAAAAGCTATACCAATAAACAAAGCTTTAGCCTCGTTCGGGTCAGGATCAGTTTTTGCTTGTCTAAAAAGTCTATAGATTATTTCACAGTTGGCTGCTGCTTTCTCATCTATTATGCATAACTTGCAGATTTTAGTTGTTTCTGGGTTCGGCGAGTGATGGTCAATAATTATTTTTGGCGCTGCAGACTTTTTTATGGGTTCAGCCACTTGATCAAGCTGCTCAATGGTATTCATGTCCAAGAGTATGATTACGTCTGCTGATTCAATGTTCGGGTTCAAGTTAACAGTTACAGGCAGATATTCAAGAAGCAGCTTGGAAGGCTTATTGACACCTTGAGGGCACCCAATCTCAGTTATAACATTTGGCATAAATCGCTTTAGCAAACCCTGCAACGCGTAAGCTGAAGATATCGCATCAGCATCCGCACTACGATGACACAACAAGAGCACAAAAGCCGCATTGTTATCTTTTAAAATTTTTATAAGTTTTTGAAAGTCACTCATTTTATTTTTCTCAAGTAGTTTTCACTGGCTTTATGTGCTTCATTTATGGCTTCTTTAACCAGCACCTGCGCATCAATGTCTTTAGCTGCTGGCGACAGGACAAGGTCTATTTCTACAGTAACGTTTACAGGTTTTGAGCCGGCAGCTTCCACACTAATATCGAGCCTATCAATCATTTTAGAGTGAACTTTTGAGAGAACATGTTTTCTGGCAGCGTTCTCTGCCGTTGAACATAAAGTTTCAATTTGCTCAGTGGTTAGCTCTGGAAACCCCAGCTCTACCACAAGCATTCACCTCTACGATGATGGCTGAGAAACTGGGCTTAGGTCTTCTTGGAGTTTTGTTTGTGCTTCTTTTATTTGGCTACGCATTCTTTCTTCTTGTCTTGCCAGAACAGTGCTTCTTGTATCCAAAAGCTCTTTTCGCTCAACGAGTTCTTCGGTTACTTTTGGCTTCTCTGCTTTAACCAATAATGAACCTGCTGCCTTGTAAATAACCGCGTCTTCAGCTGTTTTTTGTAGCTCAGCTATTGTTTGTTCTACTTCTGTTTTTTCCATTTCAACCTGCTGTTTCTGTGCTAAAATTGACTGTAAGGTTTGCTGCAGTTGTTGCAGCCTAAGAAGCCTTTCTTGCACGTTAGGCGGTAATCTTGAAAGTTCATCACTCAAATTTTATCCTTCCGTATCAGCATTACGGTAAGCTCTTAATTAAGCATTTCCAACAAAGGCAACCGTAACGCAAACCTTCCAAATGCTTTCCAGTTTCTAAAGTAAACGTGCCTTTGTGGTGAATAGATATAAAATTGTTTGCAGTTTCTATATATTCTAATACGTAGGGTTTTTTATTGCAATAAAATAAGTAGTTTTATAAGTTAAATCTAGGGCAGATATTCTATAATTAGGCTTAAGGGCGTTTTTGATTGGAAAAGGAGAGTTTGGATTCAAGTCAGAGGATTGCTATTCCAGACGACCTTATTCGCACCTTAGCTATTGCTTTAGTTGTACTACTTCATGCTTCAAATGAAACGTTGCAAGTATCTTCTATGCCATTGGCGTATTGGTGGACCGCAGTTGTTTACAAAAGCTTAGCTTTGTCGTGTGTTCCATTGTTTGTTCTGTTAAGTGGGGCTCTGTTGCTTCAGCCCGCTAAACTCAATGAGCCTATAAGGGTGTTTCTTAAGAAACGGCTAAGCCGTATTGGATTGGCTTTCGCTTTTTGGAGCGCAGTTTATCTTGCATGGAGTTTTTACATCACTCAAACACCGGTAACGTTAAGCAATATTGGGCAAGGCATATTATACGACCTATTCAGCGGAGCCTACTATCAATTTTGGTTCATTTACCTTATAGTTGGCCTCTACTTGATTACTCCAATTTTAAGGGTAATAATAGCAAGTGGAAATTGGAGGGTTATTCGGTACCTCATTTTGCTTTGGTTTGTAGGCGTGGCTGTTGTGCCTCTTATACAATTGGCTAGTGGTTACACTTTAAACAGCACTGTTTTTGTAATCGGCGGTTGGGTAGGCTACTTTGTTTTAGGCTCATACTTGCAGAGGATAAAGTTGCGGTCTGCCATTTTGTACGGTTTATTAATCATAGGTTTCGTTTGGACAATATTTGGCATCTGGTTAATGAATTATCCATTAAGCGGCATGCAGCAAAACTTCTTCTTTTTTGATTACCTGACAGCAAACGTAATCATAGGGTCAGCCGCTTTATTCATGATTTTAATAAAGCTCCGTCCAGACTGGCCGGGAAGCAACCACAAAATTACCAGCCGCATTGCACAAGCAATAAGCATGAACACTCTACCTATTTTTCTGTTTCATGTAATAATTTTAGAGTCATTTGAAAGAGGCTTCTTTGGCTTCACGTTAAGCGTCACAACACTAAATCCACTTGTTGAGATTCCCCTCATCTCAGTTTTAACGCTTTTCGTTACTCTGGGTTTGGTGCTATTAATGCGAAAAGTTCCGGTCTTGAAAAAACTGATCGGCTAAAGTATGGTAAACCTTATGTTGAATCGGATTTGATGGCCTTATAAATTATATTAGCAATTATTTGTGCGCCCTCGCTATTAGGGTGAACGCCGTCTGGGAAATACTCAGGATGGTTGATTAGAGGCGTGTAAACATTTATAATAGGTAAGCCTAGTGTGCTTGCTACTTGTTCTATTCGGGGAATTACTCCTCCCGCAAAATCAGTGCCGTTCAAATTAAGAGTATTGTTAAAGATTGGAGGCGGCTCCACCAGAAAAATCTGGGGTTTACTGCTTAATGTTTGAATTCTAGTTATTATCTTCTCGTAATCAGCTACGAAACTATTGATTTGCAGGTAATTGTCTGTTCGAGCATCGTTAGTTCCAAGCATTATAATGACGATTGTAGGCCCAAAAACCTCAGCATTCCAGAATGCGGGTTCAAAAAAGTATGGTTTGTCCGTATTGAGATCTACAGTTGTTCCGCTAACACCAAAGTTACCTACAATCGAACTATTGCCAAGCAACGTCTGTAGATCATCTGGGTAACCAGTAATTTCAGTGATGCTGTCGCCAAGGCAAGCAACACGGATTAATTTACTATCAGCGCTGTCACTTGCACGATTTTCTGAAAAAACTACTACAATTAAGCTTAATGCTATAACTAGAATAGCTATGCTAACTGCCAGGATTGTCTTTCTTTTTGTTTTCATTGGTAAATTCTTCAGCACAATCGGTTTATTGAACTAATAGTTGCGACAAAAGAGTTGATACATAGAAGCTCTTTTGCTTTACGGTCTCCAAACAAAAGTCTGTGTTCCCAAAATAAAACGCAAAAATCGGTTTGCATACTACCGCAGTTATAACCTTGACTGGATATTTTTTTCTGATTGTATTTTTAGGCATAACTCTTGCTTACTTTTTAAGATTTTTTACCAAAAAACTGAAAAAATTGTTTTGTAAGTTTTTTAAGCAGTCCAAACATTAAACAACATTGAAGGAGAAAGCAAGTGGAACGCGCCAAAGTCACAAAGGAAGAATTACTTGAACAAGATACACGTTTTCTAGCCGTTTATGTGGAATCAAAAAATTCATGCATGATAATGCTTAGCGAAAAAGAAGATAAGCTTGGAACCTTGGCAATCGCCGTTCCCAAACCCAAAGATATGGTTGGCGCCACCTCATCAGTGCTTTTAGGAGACAAGAACGTTATTTCAGCGAGAATGTTCGCTGAGTATGTCGCTTCTAAGAAAGGAAAAATAGCCCTCGTTTCAGTTTATCTAGACAAACTTGACGAAATGCAAGCACAGGCATTCTTTATGCACCTCATCGAAAAACTAATTCAAGCCAAAAGCCAAAAGGAGCCCGTTGCAACCTAAACCTTTAACTCTAATCATATTCCAAATTATGGAAACCTAAAATGATTACCATACTTACAGCTAGCGATTTTCAAGCAATCCTAACTGTGGTGAACGATGCCGCCATCGCCTATAAAGGAAAGATTCCCAGCGATAGGTGGAAAGAACCTTACATGACAGCGCAAGAGCTCAATGACGAAATCCAAAGAGGAGTACAATTTTACGGCTTGAAACACAACAATGTCTTGGTTGCCGTGATGGGAATTCAACCTGTTAACGATGTTACATTAATCAGGCACGCCTACGTGTTAACAAGTTATCAGCGGAAAGGATATGGAGAAAAACTACTCAAACATCTACTCGCCTTAGCCGAAACCTCCACAGTTTACGTGGGAACATGGGAAACAGCAACCTGGGCAATAAAATTCTATCAAAAATACAGATTCAAACTGGTTTCAACAGAGGAAAAGAATAAACTCTTAAAGAAATACTGGAACATTCCAGAACGACAAGTTGAAACATCGGTAGTACTTGAACTAAAAAGGCAACTCCAATGAAAGAAACTCTCCTCTTAAAAGTTGATCCCAAAAACCCAGATCAAGCTAAAATCGAAATTGCTGCACAAATTATCCAAAAAGGCGGATTAGTGGCTTTTCCAACAGAGACAGTTTACGGTTTAGGTGCAGACGCACTCAATCCAGACGCTGTATTGGCACTTTTTGAAGCTAAAAAGAGACCCTTAGATAACCCGCCAATCGTTCACGTAGCAAAAGCGAGCGAAGTCTACAAACTAGTACAAGAAGTCCCACAGAAAGCTGAATTGCTGATGAAAACGTTTTGGCCAGGACCGTTAACTCTGGTTTTCAAGCGCTCAAGCATAATTCCAAATGTCACAGTTGCAGGCTTAGATACCGTTGCGATTCGAATGCCAAAACACAAAGTAGCCTTGGCTTTGATTAAGCAAAGTAGTCTTCCCATCGCTGCTCCAAGCGCGAACCTTGCAGGCAAACCCAGTCCAACAACCGCTAAACACGTTTATGAAGACCTTAACGGAAGAATCGACGTTATCCTCGACGGCGGACCCGCAAATATCGGTGTGGAATCCACTGTTGTAGACTTAACGGTTGATCCACCTATGGTTCTTCGTCCAGGAGGAACATCTTTTGAAGCATTAAAGAAAGTCCTCGGTGACGTGAAACTTCACCCCTTTGTTCAAGCTGAAGAGGAATTGCCGCTGGAAAAAATAAAGTCTCCTGGAATGAAACATAGGCATTATGCGCCTAAAGCAGAGGTTATTCTTGTTGAAGGTGCAATTGCCGCCGTGACAAGCAAAATAAAAGAGCTATCAGAATCTTACAGGCTTAAAGGCGCAAAAGTAGGCATCTTAGCCACTAATGAAACACAAGCCATCTACAAAGCAGATGTGGTTAAGTCTCTGGGCAGTCGCTTCAACTTGGCAGTTGTTGCCCAAAACCTATTCCGTTTATTGAGAGAAGTTGACGCAGAAAACGTTGACGTTATAATTGCTGAAGGCGTATCTTCCGAAGGAATTGGCTTAGCAATCATGAATAGGTTGCGTAAAGCGTCAGGTTACCACATTATCAAAGCAGAATAACACGTGGATTATCTCTGGATGAGCGCGAGAAGGTTATCCAAACTTATTGTAGATACACAAAGAGCGTTGTAAGCTGAACCATAAATAAACAAAAAGACGATTATCCAAAATTACTTTACCACAACTAAAAACAACATTGGGAACTTTGCCTAATCATTCATAATCTTCTTTCGAAGATAAAACATGCTCTTTCGAGCATTAAAGAATATGTTCAGGATGATCACGATCAAGCAAGGGCGATGTGCCGAGTCATGCAGAGAAATGGTAAGGTGACCTATTCTTCAATTCTGATTTTGTTTCCGAATTAAGTTTAACGTGGTGATTGTTTGTCTCCAAGAGGTATGGAAACTCCAAAACGAAAGCGGCAATATGAATATGTTAAGGAGTCAGAACTTAAGCGGGACGCATCTGAATAGGATGCAGAGCGTATTGCCGGAGCAACGACTAAAAAAACCGGAGATAAAAAGGCGAAACAGAAAGCTAAGCGGACTTGGCATAATGATTTTTACTTTTGCTGTTCACAAGTAGGAATCAGTTAGGTAATTGTTGCTTTTCATCTTGGGAAAAATTTATATTTAAATATCTGATTGTTGAATTCGGTTGTTATTAAGAAAATAAAAACTTGGTGAAAATTATGTCTACAGGTGGAGGAACAGTCCCAATTCTGGTATTAAAAGAAGGCACGGGAAGATCAACAGGCCGTGACGCACAAAAAAACAACATCATGGCTGCAAAAATAGTGGCTGAAGCAGTAAAAAGTACGCTCGGTCCATGCGGCATGGATAAAATGCTCGTTACCAGCATGGGTGACGTTGCGATAACTAATGACGGCGCAACCATAATGAAAGAACTTGACATTCAACATCCAGCAGCAAAAATGCTTGTGGAAGTTGCAAAAGCTCAAGACAACGAGGTTGGTGACGGAACAACAACCGCAGTAATTTTGGCAGGAGAACTACTCTCAAAAGCTGAAGGCTTGCTTGACAAAAACGTCCATCCCACAGTTATAATTGAAGGTTACAAGAAAGCCAGTGAGAAAGCTCAGGAAATTTTGGAGCAAATAGCCATTCCCGTTTCCATTGATGATGACAAAACCCTAAGAGATATAGCAATCACATCTTTGTCTAGCAAAGGCATTAACGTTGCCGAAGACCACTTCGCAAAAATCATCGTTGAAGCAGTAAAACAGGTATCAGAAAAAATCGATGGCAAATACACATCGGACATCGACCTAATAAAAGTCATTAAGAAACATGGTAAAAGCCTAGACGAAACAGAACTTGTCAAAGGCATGGTTATCGACAAAGAAGTTGCAAGCTCACAAATGCCAAAGGTCATTGATGGCGCCAAAATCGCATTACTAAACGGCAAGATGGAGATTGAAAAAACAGAGTTCGACGCAAAAATAAACATTGAAAGCCCCAATCAAATGCAACTTTTTCTCGACGAGGAAGAACGCATGCTCAAAGACATGGTTAACTCAGTTACCAAGGCAGGCGCGAACGTTATCTTCTGCGAAAAAGGCATCGACGACATGGCTTTACACTTTTTAGGCAAAGCTGGGGTCTTAGCAGTTAAAAGCTTAAGCAGCAGCGATATGGAAAAAATGTCAAGAGCAACAGGCGGCAAAATAGTTGCAAACGTCACAGAATTGTCTGCTGACGCATTAGGCAAAGCGAAACGTGTTGAAGAAGTAAAAATCGGCGATGACAAGCTCATTTACGTACGTGACTGCAAGAACCCTAAGGCAGTAACCATTGTTATCCGAGGCGCATCCAACCACGTTATCGATGAAGCAGAACGCTCACTACACGACGGCTTAAGCGTTGTAAGAAACGCTATTGAAGACGGCAAAATCGTTGCAGGCGGCGGCGCACCAGAAGCAGAACTAGCCAAAAACCTACGAGCCTACGCAGTTAAAGTCGGCGGACGAGAGCAACTGGCAGTGGAAGCCTATGCAGAAGCAGTCGAGGCAATACCGCTCACTTTAGCGGAGAACGCAGGCTTAGACCCCATAGACATCATGGTAGCACTCAGAGCACAGCACGAGAAACCAGACAGCAAATACTTCGGCATCGAAGTTTCAACCGGCAAAATCAAAAACATGCTTGACCTACTAGTCATTGAGCCACTACGCGTGAAGCAGCAAGTCATAAAATCAGCCACAGAAGCAGCAAGCATGATACTGAAAATCGACGACATAATCAGCATTAAAGGCGGCGGCAAAATGCCACCAATGCCTCCAGGCGGAATGGGCGGCGGCATGGGTGGAATGGGTGGCATGGGCGGTATGGGCGGAATGCCCTACTAAAAGCCCTTCCTTATTCTTTTTTTGTTTTCAAAAACATAGTTTGCGAATTATTTTTGATCCTAAGTTAAGATAGTTGTTTAGTGTAAATTTTATATTCACACACTTAGTCATTATTCGGTATCTTGGAGTCTACATATGAAGCATGTTAAGGTTACAGCGTTCGATTGCCCAGACGCTTGGTTTAAGACGTTAAACAGTATATGGAGTGAAGGCGACGCTTTTCAAGTTGGCTACGGCTCCGAAGAAACAGAAACAAAAAAACTCAATTTAACGCTAGAAGTCACTCATCCTGAAAACCGTCCGCTCGTTAGTGACAAAGCACCTTGCGATATGAAGTATGTGCAGTGGTATGCGTTAACCTACTTGTGGTGTGGCGAAGGAAAGCAGGATGAAACTTACACGTACGGTAGCAGGTTACGAGAATCTGGTGGGTGGCGAGAACCTGTTGATCAAGTGGAAGAAGCCATCAAACGTTATGTGGAGCAGCAAAGGGATAGGCAGGTAACGATGGTTGTAAGGTTGCCAGAAGATATTCTAAAGGTTAGCCCGTGGACAAAGGAAAGGCATGAACCGCCATGTTTAAGCCTGATTGACACCGAAATCCTTGATGGACAAATGCATTTAACCTGCTACTTCCGCTCTTGGGATGCTTACGCTGGTTTGCCAGCCAACATTGCAGGCTTGCAGCTTTTCAATGAAGCGTTTGTTTCTGAGATTAATGAGCGGGGAAATCTTTCATTGAAAACTGGTAAACTGATATTTCACTCAAAGAACTGTCATATTTATCATCGCCAATTCAACCTTGTTAGGGAACTCTTTGAGCCTACGGATAGTTCAAAGAATACTCGAATGGCAAAAACCATGCGGGAAGTCGAAAAAGAAGAGCAAAATGGCGGCTAACATAAACGACAGAATACAGAAAAGATTTAGTGCATTATTCCATTCCAATTATTACTTATGACAATATTTTATAGTTTCTCAGCCATAACTATACCTCAAGGAAAAAATATGAGCCACACAGCCACATGGAAAGTTCTAGAGGATCTGATGATAGAGCTTCGAAAAAAAGACGTTACTATACTACCCGAAGTTCTTACTGATTTAAAAAGCGCTAAACTTATGATTAAAATTTCAGAACAAGAAGGCAGCAGAGGCGAAGCATCACAGAAAGTTGAAGAGTACCTTGGAACAGTTGAATCATACCTTATTACTGAAGCACAAAAAGCTTTGAACCCTGAAATCATTGATCAGTGGCTTGTTCGCTTGGAGGAAGCCAACGCAGAAACTTGCGAAGAGCAAGTAGAAGAAAACGTATTCATCACGGGCGTTCCTAGAGATCAAAAATGGGTCAGGGTTGAACCCGTCGGCAATTTGCCAACCGAGCGAATACAGCAGATCGCTAAAGAAAGCAACCTCTTGGTCAACCCGCAAAAGGATGGGCGGCTAGTAGTCTATGGTCAACCAGAACACATCAAAGAATTCCTCAAAAAAATGACTGCGGAAGCAATTAAGAAATAAACGTCAAATAACTCTTCCTAAAAATGCGAAACCATGCTTAGAAAATGATTTATGCCTTCTCGGAGACAATTAGAGATTTTTTAAAGCGCTCGGCGCTCCATTTGGTTTCTGCTTGGAAACTCCGAGTTTGTCTCTGGAAACAAGAGGTTGGAAATAAGTAAATACAGCCGATAAAGCTGTTTCAGCTAAAATTTCAAGGAATTTGGGGGTTCAGAGATCAAACTCTTGAAAATGACAAAGAATTACCTTCGTCTAAAGGGAATCCTACGTTCTAATCTTTTATCACATAATTCCAATCTATATATTTCTCCCAAAAATCTTTAAATGATTTTCTATATTTTGGTAACCTGGATCTTCCTCTCCAAGTGCTCTTATCTGCAAACTTTTTTATATCGGCAGATGGTCTGAAATAAGGAATCGCGTTTTTAAGACTGAGAACAAAAGGAGGATACCCATAGTACATATTGATCCAACTAGAGATTATGCTACCTGTCCTATGATTGTCTTCAATAAATAATTGTGGGTGTCCAAGTATTGCGACATACACCTCTGCCGCCACTTTCAAAGGATGAGGCTCTTTCTTCATATGGTTTTCGTACCAGTTTATTATTGGATCAATATTTCTATAATATTTTTCTGAATTAGCAACAATAGCCTTCACATACTCTTGCCTTAATTTAGAATCTAATCCATAATGCACCAAATTATTTAATTCGCACATTTCTTCAAGACTTTCTTTCGTGAATGGTTCAATGCCCCTTCTAAGTAAATTGTCTAGTAACCCATAGGCGCTCATCATTTTCGTCCTAATATCGGCGTTGAATGGTGTATCCTTTCTTCCTATCTTTCTTAAATCTAATTCATCATCAATTTTTTTCCAATTTTTCTCTACGCGGGTTAGAGATTGCTCAACTTTCACTAAATTTAATCTCAATATTTCTTTTTCTTTATTCATTTAACCTATCCGGAGTATTCTCATATCTAAAATAGATTGCCTGAATCACTTGGCCAGAGAAACAACTTTAGCAGCCGAGTCATCAATATAAAGAGGATCTAAAAACTTTTCTTTTTCTACGAGTTTTTAATCCATAAAAAATCTACAAATGCGAAAATTTCATCACGTTTGCAAACTCACCTCAGAAACGTTTCCCAAGATATGTTTAGGCACAGATTTGTTTTCTGTGATTGGAAGGTTTTCATCGTTTGTTGACAACAACATCCATCCATCATCGAGGAGAAAGGAAAAGGCTTCAAAAACGGAAAAAATTGTTGTTAACTGTTTGTTGGTTTCAACATCAAACTTCTTCCCTATTTCGTCGTCGTTTAGGTGATTCCAAGTTAAAAATAAAAAAATAAAACCTTGAAAAAATACGGTTAAAAAAGCTTTTCAAAAAACAGCGCGAGGAATCATTTTTGCCTATTTTCCCACATAATAATGCTCTGAAAAGATAAAAAAAACCTAACCAAAACTAGTTTTTCACTAAAAAGCCATCGCTAAAATACTCATTTATACTAAAGATTTTTATGAAATTATTAATACATATAAATGGTGAAAGTTATGAAATTTGCTGAGATTGCTGTTTTGCTAAGGGAAATTGTCGACAGTTGCCCAAGTTTAGATGGAGCCACCATCACGCTGATACCGCAGAGAGCTATGTATCCATTATTTCAAGGATACCACATTAATATTAAGGCGAATCTTTCTAAGGAAAGCATGAGTTGTTTGAGAAAAATAGTGGAAGGGCACGATTTAGTTATGCAGATAAAATCTGATTCAGTGATAGTCTATGAAACTAGATCATGATAAGGAGTTCACTATCTGAGGGCTAAAGAATTTTGCAAGCGCTAAAGTCAGAAATCTTATTTTAATGATTATTTTTAGTGGTTTTTTTCGATATGTTTTTTACGATAAGTTGCTAGTGCAGTATTGGGAACCATTGTGGTGAAACTCAAAGGATTCCAAAAATTAACATTAACTGACCAAGCACTGCAGCGTTGGCTTAGTTCACTGCAAATTGGAGCGCTCAAACCTGCTATGGTGTCTTTGGAGGATGCTTTGGGACGTGTTTTAGCCCAAGAGGTAATCGCCCAAGAAGATTTGCCACGGTTTGACAAGTCAGCCATGGATGGGTATGCACTAAAATCCGCTGATTCCGTTGGTGCTTCACAGTTTAAACCAGCAACTTTCCAATTAACCGAAAACCAAGAAGTCACCGATAAGCATGCCAAGCAGGTTTGGACTGGAAACCCTATTCCGATGGGCGCAGACGCAGTAGTCATGCTTGAAAACACCGAAAAAAATGAGGGAAAACTGGCGGTTTGGAGTCAACTTGCGCCAGGCGACAACATTTCAAAGAAAGGAGAGGACACCAAAAAAGGGAACGTTGTTGCTAAGGCTGGCACTCGTTTGAACCCCTACTGCATAGGTTTAGCTGCTGCACTAGGCTACAGCCAGCTAAAAGTTGTCAAGAAACCGAAAATTGGCATTTTAGCTACTGGAAACGAGCTTACGGAAGTGGGAACCCAGCTTTCTGGCAACCTGATTTATGATTCAAACAAAATTATGCTTTCAGTCGTGTGCAGAGAACTTGGTGCGGAAACAGCTGATTACGGAATAGCTAAAGATAACGTTGATGAAATTGCTGATAAAATCCAAAAAGCACTCAAGACTCAGGATGCAGTAATCACCACTGGCGGGACAAGCGTTGGAGGATTAGACTTGGTTCCTGACGCAGTTAACAAGCTTGGAAAACCAGGCGTGATTATTCATGGTGTTGCACTTAGACCTGCGATGCCGACGGCTGTAGCCGTGTTGGAGGGCAAGCCCGTTTTGATCTTGTCAGGTAATCCTGTGGCGGCAATAATTGGTTTTGAAGTGTTCGGTAGACCGATGATTTGCAGGCTGCTTGGAATGATCAAAACAGAACCAAGGCCCATGTTGAAGGCCACTTTGGCAAGAAGGGTTGCTATTGTGCTTGGAAGAAAAACTTACGTTCGGGTTCGGGTAAGTTTGAAAGGCGGCGAGTTTTATGCTGAGCCAGTTAGCGCGAAAGGTTCAGGATCTATATCTACTATGACTCAGAGCAACGGTTTCGTTATCGTGCCAGAGAATCGTGAAGGCGTAAGCGAGGGCGAAACGGTAATTGTTCACATGTTTGGTAGCTTGGAGGTTGCCGATTAAGTGTTTAGGAAGCTTATGACGTTTGATGAAGCAAAAAAAGCGATTGAAGATCAGTTTAAACCTGCTGTTTTAGGTGAAGAAGAGGCTGTGTTGCTTGAAGCTTACAATCGTGTTCTCAACGAGGATGTAGTTTCAACGCTTGATATTCCACCGTTTAACCGTTCAACCGTTGATGGGTACGCTGTTAGAGCCGAGGACACTTTTGGGGCAGAGGAAAATCAGCCTGTAAATTTGAAGGTTTGTGGCACTGTGAACGTTGGTGAGCAGCCGAAAGTGGTTTTGGCGAAGGGTGAAGCTGTTGAGATTGTTACTGGCGCCCCAATTCCTGAAGGCGCAAACGCCGCGGTTATGATTGAAGACACGGAAAGAGAAAATGACGAATTGCATGTTTTCAGCGCTGTTACCGTGAATGAGAATGTTATGAAGAGGGGCTCAGACATAAAGAAAGGCGAAGTGGTGCTCAAAAAAGGGCGGGTTTTGGGGTCTTCGGAGATTGGCGTTTTAGCAGCTTTGGGTTTGACTACAGCTAAAGTTTCAAAAATACCCATAGTTGCAGTCTTATCGACAGGCGCAGAAGTAACTGAGCCTGGTAAGGTTTTGCCTGCGGGAAAAATCTATGACATTAACGCTTACAGCTTAAGCACAGCAGTAATTGAGAGTGGTGGAAAACCAGTTTACTTCGGCGTCGTTCCAGACGATAAAACGGCTTTAACTAAGGCTTTGCATACGGCTTTGGCTTCAGCGGATATGGTGATTACTTCTGGCGGTGTCTCGGTTGGTCCAAGGGATTATACTCCGCAAATCGTGGATTCGCTGGGTAAACCTGGAATAATTGTTTACGGTATCGCGGTTAAGCCTGGGAAACCTACGACTGTTGGGTTTCTGGGGGATAAACCAGTTTTTTCTTTGCCTGGTCACCCCACGTCTGCTTTGCTGATTTTCTATTTGCTTGCTAGGCCTTTGATTCAGCGGTTAGCTGGCAGACCCGTAGCGGGAATGAAAATAGTTAGGGCTGTTGCTGGCGCACGAATGTTTAGCGCTAAAGGCAGGCGAACCTTTGTCATGGTAAAGTTAGAATTCGATAAAAATTGCCGGTTGATAGCTGAACCTGTGGAAACTGGCGCTTCCGGAGCCATTACTACTTTAGCTAAGGCTGACGGGTTTGTTGAAATTCCTGAGAATGAGCAGTTTATCAATGTGGATGAAGAGGTAGCTGTCGTCCTTTTCCGCAATGTTTCAGGTAATGTTTAGGGTTTAAGCCTAAAACATCTGCGGAGAATTTCTTATGGATGCTTCAGTGCTAATTTTATGCTTATTTTACTGAACAGGGGTTTTTTCAGGATTATATCATATGTCACATATGTCATGTTCATTGTTACTTGTCACTCGCTTTCATAGATGCCTGTCACACAAAGTCATTAAAGCAAACCCTTTGACGGCTCTTAAGGATAATATTTTTGCAAGTCGAAAAATTAGCTACCTTGCAAAATTAAGGGAGACATTAAAAGTTGCAAATGTTGGTTAGACTTTATTTTCTCTTAATCAACAGGATGTATCCTGCGAATACCCATGTGAGCACTGCGTAAACAGTCATGCTTATGCCTAATAGTGCATTGCTGAATCCTGCGACAGCTAAGGTGTAGATCGAAAAGGTTGATGCTCCGGCGAATAAGATGAATAATAGCCATGGTGCCCAACGTCTTTTTATAAAGATGCCATAATCTGTTATTAAGCTGAGGATGCCGAGTAAAGCAAGCTGCGGCGGAAAACCAATAAAGGGCAGAAACGCCAAAAGGATTATTCCACTGATAGCGTAGAAGGCTAATGCTGCTATTTCTATGCGGTTGAAACTTTTTAGTCTAGACGCTATTGGTGCTAAAGACATTTTGTGCTCGCCTTTACCCTATGCAGTAGGGGTTGAATTAATAAGTTTTTGGAATCTGTTTCCATTAGAAGATGTATTTTAGCGTCTCAATCGCGGCAATTTAGAATTTAGATGCGGACGAAGACCATGGTTTTTCAATTTTGGTTCTAACTTTTGCTTTAGTGGTTTTTCTTTTGTTCCACAGATGCTACCACAATAAGGAAGGATGGACATTATTTATCTTAGGATTTTCAAATAAACTATGGGTTGCAGAATATTTTATGGTACACTATATTTGCTAAAAAACAATGTTGATTGATAAATTAACCATACAAGTCTGGGCCTCTGCCAAATTTTAGGTTGCATAAAAACTCGAATCCATTTTAGAAAAGGGATTGTTTTATTGAAAAACGTCGGTATCAGATGATGCTGTTTATGCGAACAGAGCACCCTTTTTGAGACAGCGGTATATTTTTTTAGAAAACTATAGAAATATGATTGCAAACTATGGATAGGAAGGACTGACATGGCTCACGTTATTCGCTCAATAAAAAGACTCGCTGTTTTCTTAGCTTTCATCGTAATCTTAAGCATAGGCACCCTGTATGCTTTTGACTTGTTTGTCGCCGCACCAATAAACCTGCCCATGTTCACCGTACAAGCTTTCAGAATAATGATCATCTTAGCTTTTTGGTTAGCGGCGATAATAATTATACGGCGTTCTAAACCGCTTATGATTCAGCGAATAGGAAACCAAGCTGCAACAGTGCTACAGTACGTCGTGCTTACAATTACAATATTGATCATGGCCTTCGGGATTCTAAAGATTTTAGGAGTTTCTGCAACAGAACTTCTGACTGGCGCAGGAATAATCTCAATAACCGCTGGACTTGTAATATCCACATTTGTCGGCAGCATCTTGTCAGGCTTCTTAGTTTTCACTACTTACCAGTTTAAAGTAGGCGACACCGTCATGGTCAACAATATCCCTGGAAAAGTCACAGAAATGACTGCGCTCGTTATGCGGATTCAGACTGATGTGGGACAAGTTAGCATCCCAAACAGTGCAATTGCTTCAGGCGGAATAATCATAACCGCCGTCCGCAAATATGAAGAACCATTAAAGGGAGGCAGACTACACTACGCTGTAGGTGACCGAGTCATCACCTCATTCATGAATGAACAGGGCATAGTCAAAGAATTAACTCTATTACAGACGGTTGTCCATTTGGATTCTGGAAAAGAAATAATATTCCAAAACAACAGCGTCCTCGCGGGCGTAGTATCCATAGCAAAAATAACCCAAGCACCAAACCAAACCGAAAACAAAACAGCGTAGTCTAAAATAGCAAGCGCAAGATACCACTTTCAAAACTGATAATTAGCCATAAACATTGCTCCGCTTTCAAACAGAATAGCTGTTGTAGCCTTAATTCTAATAGCTTTTCTGTTGCCCCGCCTTCTTAACCGGCGACAAAAAAACGTTTCGCCGGTCAAAAGAGCACTTGTAACTTCATTGGACCTAATTCTACCAATTGGTTACATGCTAAGCCCCTCTTTGGACGAGTCGTCGATGGCTGAACTCCCAAGTTAACTCCCACACTGGATGTTACTTTGGAATTTATGGAGCGATCACCATCTTAATTATGGCTCTAGACGTACCAGTTCTGACTGTTGGCGTATCACAACCAAAGCAGAAAGCGCAACATATGGCATGGAAAATCAACAGAATTCTTTTTTTCGCAGGGTGGTTTGTTTTCCTCATAGGAGAAATATTCTACATAATAACGTACGTACTGTAACATATCGAGGGCAACACCACGAGATGTATCAAAAAAAGGACATATTAATCCTAAATGGTCACCCAACACCTTTACTGAAAAGTCCACTACCCAGGGTTATGTTGGTTCAAACGTTATTTCAAAAATATGGCCTTCAAGAGTTGGCTTTTCCTCTCGTGAGATCAGTACCAATGTCAAAAGTGGAATAAGTATTCGACGTCTTTGGTCATTTTTTGTATAAAAATATTGCATGCCTGCAAAAGAGCCTTCAAGCCATATGCCGACTCTTAGAACTTGGTCGACGTCCATCTTGAACTGCCATCGCATCAGCTTGGAACTGCAACACGGTTATGTTTCTGAAGCGCTGCCTGAAAGGAAATTCTTCTGGTTAATGGCATTTACAACCATTATAAGAAATTACATACGGCTTTTAATAACCTTTTGTTACCTCCTATTACCTTTATTCGCCTTTAATTGCCTCATATTGCCTCAACCTGCAAAAGACGCAAACCCCAAAACAAAAAAACAACTCAAAACGCAAAGAACAAAAAACAACCGCCTGCAGCATATACAAGTCCTCAACTAAACCTACACAACAGTAAAAACACGCACAACCCATAAACTCTGACTTGCTTCCAGTAACGGCTAAATACTGCAAAGCATAATTCCGTTGATGATTTAAGCGTGGGGAAGAAAACAAAATGGAAAACTTCTCAGAATTATTTCTAGACCTAATCGAAGCAAGCCGCAAACATGAACGATACCGAGACAAAGAATGCATAAACATGATTGCAAGCGAGGGATTAAAATCGCCTGCTGTCAACCAAATGCTGAACCTCTCACATGACCTTGAATGCAGATACGCTGAAGGAGAAAACGACCTTCAAGGGCACGTTAAAAAACGGTACTATCAAGGCCAAAAATACATTTCTGAAATCGAAAACTACGCAACAGACATAATGAAAAGCCTATTCAAGTCTGACTGGGCAGATGTACGCTTAGTTTCAGGCACCCACGCGAACTTAGCGACCTTCAAAGGCTTATCGTTAGCTTCAAAAAACAACAAAATGGTCGTCACCCCGCTGAGCTGCGGCGCACACATCTCTCACGATTACACTGGCTTAGCAGGCAACGTGTTAGGTTTAGAAAACATAAATCACGTTTACGATATAGACGAGTTCAATATTGATCCAGATAAGTCAGCCTACGTCATACGCGCTGCTAAACCCGGCATAGTCACATTCGGAGGCAGCCTATTCCTTTTTCCACATCCAGTTCAAGAGTTAAGAGCTGTCTGCGAAGAAGTAGGCGCATACGTAGCCTACGATGCGTCTCATGTTCTGGGTTTAATTGCTGGCGGCGAATTCCAAGACCCCTTACGAGAGGGCGCAGACTTCATAACCTCTTCAACCCACAAAACTTTCCCAGGTCCCCAGGGCGGTGTCATCATGGGAAGCCCAACCAATTCTGCCCTAGAAAAAGCAGTGGAAAAAATCCAGTTTGCCATTTTTCCACTTAGTGCTTCAAGCACACATCTGGGCAGGTTGCCAGCGCTTGGTGTCGCCGCTTTGGAGATGAAGCTTTTCGGCGCTGAACTAGCAAGGCAAACAGTGAAGAACGCGCAGACGGCTGGGCAATACCTGTTTGAGAACGGCGTTAAAGTTCTCGCGGAGAAAAAAGGCTTCACTAAATCTCACCAAATTGCGGTTGATATTCGCAGTTTCGGTGGAGGCAAAAAGATTGCTCAAGGCCTCGAAGATGCAAACATAATCCTCAACAAGAACCTCTTGCCATATGATGACCAAAGCAGCAAAGATGATCCTTCAGGATTAAGAATCGGCTTCCAAGACGTAACTAGACGAGGCTTCAGGGAAGGCGACATTAAACACTTATGTGACCTTATGCTTGAAGTGATAAAGGGCAAACGTAAATCCGATCAAGTTAAAGAAGATGTGATATCATTAAAGAAGGAGTCTAATGAAGTGAAATACGGATTCCAAAACATAGAAGAAGCATTAAGTTACATCAAAAAGGCTTAGGCAGAGCCTTCACCTTTTTAAAAAAATATATGTCCGTAATTAACGTACACGTTCTATGCTTGTTCTATAAATATCTACTTAATAGGTGAATAATGAACAAATTATGAGATTATTCTTTGGGTTTGTTGTTTTCTGGAACGAAAACTGCTGCTGCAACGGTTGTTGTCCATAAGCCGTTTTTGTCTCCTGCTGCGGACTGAGTTATGTTGGCTGTTTTGATGATTAGACCGGTGGTTTTGAAGAGTTGTTTGCGCTCGTCCCATGCGGTTTCGGGGTCAAATTGGATGCCCATGGTTGTTGCAAGCATTGTTGCTGCTAAGTCTTCTGCGTAGTCGCCTGCTGTCTCGTCCGTTTGACCGTTGGAGTGGTGTTCTGAGAGGTAGCCGTATTGGTCTTTGCCCGATGGAATAGCTATGCCTATGGATGATGCGACAAGCCTATGCGGTTCATTGGTTGAGTTTCTAGCAATGACAACGAAGGTGATTTCGCCGGGCTGCACCATTTTCAAGCCTTTGTCGCGCGGAAGCTGTTCGCATCCAGGTGGTACAATGCTTGAAACACTTACCAAGTTGCACATTTGTATGCCTGCATCTCTTAGGGCTAATTCAAAAGATTGGAGTTGCTCTTTATGTTTGCCAACTCCTTTTGTCAGAAAGAAGTATTTTGGTATCATGTGGTGTCGGAAAATAGGATTGCAGAATGATTTAAAAAGGTTTTTATGGAGAAGTCTCCCGCGTCATCTGCCATTTTTCTTTTTAAATTAGTCTATTCGTCGTAACCCGCGAGCGATATGACTAACCACAAACACTCCTATTTGTTGAGAATAGCGGAAATCTGGTAGTCTAATTCTTTTCAAGCTTTGTTTCAGATTGTTTGAAGAATAAATTCTGAAAGTTCAATTCTATCTTCTCTTCTTAACCTTTTTTGATGCTTCTTGACACAGATGCATTTCTGAGTGTAATGAGTTACAATTTATGAATATGTTGGGTTTACATTAAAAGGATACTTTTATGTTTCAAAACATAGTAATATTCCGAAGAGAAAAAAATTAATTCGCTGAGGAAACAAATTTGCCACCGCATCAGAGTGTGTTCAAAGACGAGGCTAAGCTTGACATAAACTACGTTCCGCAGAAGCTGCCTCACAGAGAAAAAGAACACCGTTTGCTGATGGAATTTTTCAGTTTCATCCTTCGTTATCCGGAAAGGATGTCTCAGCGAGTAATTGTAACAGGCGATGTTGGCACTGGAAAAACAGCCCTTGCACAAAACTTCGGAGCAAACCTTACTTCTGAAGCCAACAAGCGAGCCATAAAATTCCGCTACGTACATGTTAACTGCCGAGAATACCGCGGAAGCCTCCCCCCCATTTTGCACCATGCCGTCACTTTTTTTCGCCCCAACTATCCTACCCGCGGCTACTCTGCAGAAGAAGTCCTCACAGTACTCATGCAAGTTTTAGATGAAGAAAACGCCTTCATAATATTAACCCTAGACGAGTTTGACAGCCTCATCGAAAAGGAAGGCTCAGACGCCGTTTACAAGCTGACGCGTTTGCAGGAGATGCGGCAGGGCAAGCCGCAGAGGTTGTCGTTTATTTTTATTTTGCGTGATTTAAAAGCATTAGAGAAGTTAGATGCGAGCGCAAGAAGCACTCTGCAACGCAGCATCATCAATTTAGAACGCTACGTCAAAGAACAACTCGTTGACATTTTAAACGACCGTGTTTCAATGGCGTTTGAATTGGGAGCCGTTCAGGAAGACGTTGTTGACCTGATTGCTGAGTTGGCTTTTAAAGAAACTGGGAACGCCCGTTTCGGAATTGAATTATTGTGGCGGGCTGGAAAATATGCAGACGCCCAAGAAGCTGGCAGAGTCGAGCCTGAATGCGTTCGTATGGCAGTGTCCAGTATTATTCCTAGTCTACGTCGAACTGAGTTGTCGGGGCTCGGTTTACACGAAAAATTGTTCCTGCTCGCGGTAGCACGTTACTTTAAGGACACTGAGCAGGCTTACGCTTTGTTGTCTCAACTTGAGAAAACCTATGCGGTTATTTGTGAAGAGTTCGGTGTCGAGCCAAATAATCATACACAATTGTGGAATTATACCCAGTTTCTCTCGTCGATTGGCGCTTTAACAGTTGAAGTAGCTACAACACGCGGAAGGTCAACACAGGTTTCACTTTCCATTCCAGCAAGTGAGTTAGAGAAAGAATTAAGCTCCAGCTTAGAAGTAGAAAAAGAGAAAGCGTGAAGCAATTATGGAGGTAGAAGAAGTTTTTTCATCAAAGCTTCGAATCAAAATTCTAAAACTCATCTACCAGTTAGGTTCCCTTAACGTTTCAGATATTGCTCGCCGCCTCAACAGCAACTTCACAGCGACGTCTGAGAACCTGAAAATTTTAGAAGCTGAAGGCATTTTGCACGAACTCGTTTACGGCAGAGTTCGAATGTACAGGTTCAATGAGAGCTCAGCAAAAGCTAAAGCTGTGCAAAACCTAATAGAAGCGTGGGAACAAAATAAACAAGGCGAATAAACTGTGACGATGGTTGATGTTTCAGGCAAAGACGAAATTTTCCGAGAAGCAACCGCAACTGGAACCATAAAGTTGAAGGCAGAAACAATTAATTTAATTAGGACTGGAAAAATCGCAAAAGGCGACCCACTCTACACCGCAAAAATCGCTGGCGTGCTTGCAGCTAAGAAAACAAGCAGCCTTATTCCTCTATGCCACCCGTTGCCTTTAACGAATGTGCAGGTTGATGTAAAAGTGTTGGATGAGGGCGCGGTTGAGGTTTCAGCTACAGTTAAAACAAAAGCACAAACAGGAGTGGAAATGGAAGCGCTTACCGCGGTTTCGATGGGTTTGTTGACTGTTTGGGACATGACAAAGCAGTACGAGAAAGACGCTGCAGGTCAATATCCTTCCACGGCAATTGAGAATATTCATGTTGTGCGCAAGTTTAAGAAGGTGTAGCTTGGTATGAGCTTAAGCTCTAAGGCACATAAGGCTAAGGCACCTAAAACATTGAATTTCGGCATTTACATCTGTAGCACTTCAAGGTACAAACTAATTGAGCAGGGCGAAGCTGCGGTTAGCGATGTTTCAGGCAACACTTTAACTGATTTGCTCAGAAACGCTGGACAAAACATCCTGTTCAAAAAAATAATTGCAGACGATAAAGTCATGATTTCTGATGCAGTTCAGCAAGCCCTAAACACGCCCAACTTGGACGTCGCCATCTTTTCCGGAGGCACTGGAATCACACCATCAGATGTTACGATTGAAACGGTTTCGCCGTTCTTTGAGAAAACTCTGCCTGGCTTCGGCGAGTTTTTTAGGCGTATAAGCTTTGACCGTGTTGGCTCAGCCGCTGTATTGTCCCGTGCCGTAGCTGGGGTAGCTAAGGGCAAAGCATTGTTTTGTATCCCAGGTTCCCCTGACGCTGTGCATGTTGCGGCAGAAATGCTTATTTTGCCCGAATCTCCACACATCGTTAAGCACGCACGGGAATAACGATGAGTTTAACAGACAACTGCGGAAGACCCCTACTTAACCTGCGGATATCAATTACCCAGAGATGCAACATTCACTGCGTTTACTGCCACAGAGAAGGCGAAGTAAAACGCGCAAACCGTTCCGCAGAGAAAATGACAGTTCAAGAAATAGTTCGTATAGCAAAAATAGCCGTCAGCTTAGGCATTGCACGCATAAAATTAACAGGCGGAGAGCCACTCATGCGCAAAGACCTCCCCCAAATTGTCTCAAACATAGCTTCGGTGTCTGGCTTGAAGGATTTATCATTAACAACTAACGGGCTTTTGCTTGGCGACATGGCAAAGGAGCTGCATGACCGGGGGTTGAAGCGCATCAACGTTAGTTTGCCATCGTTGAATGAGGAAACCTACAGTAAGTTAACAGGAGGAAAACTCCAAGACGCACTGGCAGGAGTCAAAGCTGCCATTGAAGCGGGATTCTGCCCAGTAAAACTCAACATGGTAATCCTAAAAGACGTAAACGTGAGCGATGTTCCAGACATGACAGAGTACGCACGGCAAACTGGAACTATACTTCAACTCATAGAGCTTGACCCCATAAACGTCAGTGACGCCTACTACTCGACACACCATCGCAGCCTAGAAGAGCAAGAACAAATGCTTCTCGAGAAGGCTGTAACAGTTGAGAAAAGACCCTTCATGCACAACCGCCTCATCTACCACCTGCCAAATGTAACCGTTGAAGTCGTGCATCCAATAGAGAACACTGACTTCTGCATGCACTGCACACGAATGCGCGTCACAAGCGACGGCAAATTAAAACCATGCCTCATGAGAAACGACAACCTAACCGACATAATAACACCCATGCGCCAAGGAGCAAGCGACCAACAATTAAAACAGCTATTTATAAAAGCTAATTCGCTAAGAGAACCCTACAATAAGAGCGCTTAATCGGAAATAAACAACATTGGAATTAGAATTCTATTATTTTTGCTTCACGCTTAACCGTGTCTAACAAGACTAAGGTTGATTTTCCCGTCAGGTATCCGCAGAGCTCTCCTGGGTTTACAGCAAGGGTTTTTCCCTTCTTTTCTATGCTTTTATTGTGTGAGTGACCATGGATTACAGCGTTGAAGTATCCGCTGTCTATTATCGCGTTGAGAAGTTCGGTTTCTTCACCGTGCAACAGAGCGATTCTGTAGCCTTCCACTTCTACAGCGGCGAATCGGTCGTGGACTGTGCAGTTGTCGGTTTCGCTGAACCGTTTCTTTAAAAGTTCGTGGTCTCCGTCGTTGTTGCCGAAAACGCCGATTAGTTTGCAGTTTAACTGCTTGAATTTTGGGATAACAAAACCTGCAACGTAATCTCCTGCATGAAGCACCAAGCCTACTTTTTGGTCATTTAGATATTTCACAGCTTTTTCTACAAGAGGCAAATTATCATGCGTATCTGAAATTGCGCCAATCAACATGCGGTTTCACTTGTTGTTTCTCTCATTGAGACAATAAAGGTTTTCTATACCCTTCCAACGTTGGCGCAAGAGGCGTAACTAAAAATTTAAAAGACTCATTACCTTAGAGAATAATCCAAAACTTTCTTGAAGTTTAGAAAACCTCACTTTATTTTAATTCGAGTTTAGAGCAAAAAGAAAGAAAAGAAATAGAAATACTTCATCTTAATAGTCGAGTTACTTCATTATTTACCAAAAAGGCTAATAGCGTTAAAGGTTGAAGGTCTAAAAAACGTAGGTGCCGACAATGAGTTTGTAACTAAACGCATGCTCGATTTATCCAGGCCTATCGATGCTTGCGGAAAGCCTATTGGAGGAGGCTTTAGCATTATTCAAAATGCCAAATTTACTTCTGTTATACTTGTTGAGCTAATGTGTAGTCAATGCAAATTACTTTAGGAGTGCCCCTGTGCCTTGGAGAACTGTTTCTTCTGTAGCTTTTGCTAGCCAAACAAACATTTATCGGTTAAACCTTCAAAAAGTTGAATCAAACAAGTAAACAGCCATTTGACCTGACCGATAAACTGCCCTTAAATCAGAAGGCAAACCAGAAAATTCATACCAAATTTTTCACTTACCCATTAAACAGCGTACATATAAGAGAGCACACTGGCTCCAACTTCATCTGCTACCAAAACGGCACTTTGTTATGTTCGAAACCTCGCTGCGGAGGCTCTCTATTTTCTCGTCGATTTCTTCAATTCTGCCGATCACCTGGTTGGTTTCAGTCAACTGTGCGGTTACTCCGCTCAACTTAGAAATCAATCGATCAAACTCCTGCTCATGTTGTTTCAGAACAGCAAGCACGAATCTAATGCTCTCCGATTCCCCGATGACGGAAGTCTGTTTTTCCATAAGATATCGCTACTCTTCCGTAATCTATTCGGGTAAATAAATGTAGTGACGATTAAACTCTTGTAACTTCCTAGACCAAACGTCTTACAATCAAAGATTACGCTTTAGAACAGATAAAGTTCTTGGTTTCTTCCTTCGTTTACTGTTTCTTCAACTATGGGAAGCAATTCTTTGAGTTCTCTTAGCTGCTTGAGCACTGTCACACCGCGTTGCGTGATCACATAGACTTTTCTTTCTCTTCTAACAATCTTCGCTTCAACCAGCCCCTGTTTAGTCAAGAAATCAAGGTAATCCTTCAGCACTCTGCAGTTGACGTTAGCCTTAGACATAACGCGCGTCAGCTTCAACGGACCCCTGTAAGCCAAAACGTTCAGAATATCCACGCACATCTCGAGCTTAGAGCGTCTCATAACGAACCACACAACAAATTTAGAATTAGTAGTATATAGAGTTTTGTAAATTAACAGTAGTCTATTTCTGTCTGCCAGCCCAATTTATGGAGACGGAGCAACATAATCGCGAAGCTTTGACTTTAAGTATGCTTTTATAATGTAAAAACAGCCCAAATTTTCGCGCACTTTCATATGGGATTTCGCTCTTTGCCTTGAAAGAATGCAAAATCTCTTAACTATTTGTTATAACTTTGCCAGTCAGAGCCGATTTTAGCAACTTTAATCGTTTCGTAAGCTCTTTTCTGATTTCGGCATCTTTTTCCCTTTTCAAAACTCTCTGAAGTTCTCTAGCAACTTCCAAACTGCTTTTTCCAAAAATCCTGCTGAAAATATTTGGGTGCTTCCACTGTGATATTGCCTTTTGGGGAAGAATAAAGACAATTTAAAGGGTAGTCTTTAGATCTGTCCAGATCGACTACGACTACTTGAACTTCTGTTTTCATCGCGACTTCCGTTCGCCCAATTTGTTTCTTTAACAAGTAAAGACTTGGTCTCATGATTAGTCCTCATATTAAATTTTCTTGCCACAAAATAAGTTCTGAGGCGAGATTGTAATGCAACCTGACTTCAATAATAAACTTGTGTGGGCGGAGCTATACAACCACAAGCGCTACAAGTGCCTACTAAACTGAAAATAAGGTCTATTTACTCCCGCTATGCTGTTAGAATTTGCGTTTTTTGAGGTTTTTTAAAGATCCTTTGGATGTTGTAGTGTCCACGCAACCACAAAAATATAAATATAAATTTCGACCTAAAATAAGAAATAAGACTCAGTGGACTCTTAAAAAGAGAAAATGAGCGAGTAAAATGCTGAAAGGCCTCAAGGTTAATCCGGCGAGCAATGTAACAGTTTCATTGCAAGATCATATCGAAAAGCTAGTGTTAATCGAATGTGAATGCGGAACCAAGATTCTGCTGCTACCCGACCTAAAAGAAATGAATTGCGCCATAGAGACTCACGTCGCCGAGCACAAAAGAATGGAAAAGTCCTCTACGAAAGCGAAAATCACTGCCCGCAGAATAAGACAAGACTTAACCAAACAAGTCATTTTAAAAGCCAAGGCTATGGAATAATTCAGGGTAAACTTGCAAAAAAAAGTTTGATTGCCTTTTTGAATTGAATCACTAATTTTTAAAAAAATAACCGAAATTAATTCTGATTTCAAGCGTTGTCGCATGGTACGACTTAGACTAACAAATTGCTTCTTGGTCTTAATTCTTCGTTATTTAAGTTGGCAGTTCTCCCTGGCTTCAACTTCTAACTGATCAACAAATAAGTAAATGAAGAGTGGCTTGAATATCGCTTGTCTTATCCCTTGGCTTTTCAATAAAGTAGTGCTCAGTTTCAGGCTGATTGTAAAACCCTTTCATTTCTTAAATCAAAAAAAGCTCATCCCAGCCTCAAAGTCCCAAGGCATCAATGGTTTACTAAGGCTCATCCTAAACCGACATTACGCCCTGAAACACACACGATAAAAACATGCATCAAACATGGATTATACCGTAAAAAACAGGAAAAGAATCCTCGGGCAAAGTACAGACGCGACTTTTAAGAGGAGAATCTCCCTTATCATAAAAACCATGTTAGCCTACGTATCCGCTCGTAAAAAGTAAAGTGGTTCTAAACAACTACCTTACATAAGGCAGTGTTTCAAACGATTAACTGTAAGGGTTGAATTAAATTATCAATTTAATCATAAAAAGTTTCTTGATGCCTTTGGGACAAAATCGAATGCGGTCTAATTATCTGCGGACTTAACTCAAACATTTGCCGAAGATCACATATGGTTGAAGAGCTTACCTTTCTTCTGTGAACTAAAATGGAAAAAATCGCCTTGTTTGAACTGACAGCCAAACGAAGATCAGAAAAACGAAGAAAAAAGAAAAGCGCAATACCTCAACTTAGTAGTCAAGGTACTTCATTATTTCCCAAGGCGAAACGTACAGGCAGTACTGGTTCCAATCGTTGGTTTTCAGTTCAATGAATGCATCGAAAACATGAGTACCTAGGGTTTCTTTTATGACTTCGTCGCTTTCCATTTCATCTAATGCGCCTTTGAGCGTTGTCGGGAGCTCTTTTATGCCTAGCTCTTTGCGCTTTGCTTTGCTTAGTTTGTAAACGTCTTCGTCAACTGGGTCGCCTGGATCAATCTTCTTTTTGATTCCGTCAAAACCAGCCATCATGATGCATGCGAATGCTAGGTATGGGTTACATGATGGATCTACGCCGCGGTATTCAACACGTTTTTGTGCTGCATGCGAAGGACCTTTATAGTACATAGGAATGCGTGCTAGTGCAGACCTGTTAGCTCTGGACCACATGATGTATATTGGAGCTTCGAAGCCTGATACAAGTCGTTTGTAACTGCTTACAGTTGGACAACACACTGCAGTCAAGGCTTTAGCGTGGGCAAGTATGCCTCCAACGTAGTATCTGCCTATTTGACTGAGTTCTGCGTAGTCATCTTCTCCGTCATACATTGCGTTTTTGCCTTCCTTCCATATGCTTGAATGGACGTGCATACCGCTTGCATTGTCAAGGTAGATTGGTTTCGGCATGAATGTAGCGATTAAACCGCGTTTTTTCGCAATGTTTTTAGCGACAAACTTGAAGTATATTGCTCTGTCAGCTGTATCAAGAAGTTCGCCGTATTTGTAGTCGATTTCTACTTGTCCAACTGTGGCCACTTCATGGTGATGTTTCTCAATTGTTAATCCAAAGTTGTCTTCAAGCACTTGTGAGACTTCATTTCTGTACTCGACGGTTGTGTCTTCAGGCGGAGTTCGATAGTAGGCTTCTTTGGGTCTTAGGACGAAGCCACCGGGGGTTATTTCTTGGGAATTAGGCACAACGCGTGGTGCCCCCCATGAATCTCCTTCGCCGCCTTTGGGACTGACCCAAAGGTCCCATGTTAGCTTGGTTGGATCGATTGAGGAGAAGACGAAATGTTCAAGTTCCGGAGCGAAAATTCCAGTGTAGCCCATGTCCTTTGCTGCTTTTATAGCTCTTTTTGCCACGTAACCTCTTGGGCAGGAAACAGAGGGCTCTTTTCCGCCGAAAGCTTCCAAAGCGTCACCTAGTATGATTGCGCTTTTTTGAGCTTCATCAGTTACCCAGGGCATGATGGCGAGTGTTTTTGCGTCTGGCATAAAAATCATGTCTGATTCTTCAATTGACTTGAAGCCGCGCACTGAGGATCCGTCGAAGCCTACACCTTCAGTAAAGGCTGCACCGCTCAGATATTCTCTTGCAGGCAAAACCATGTCTTGAAGTATACCTCGAACATCGACAAATGCTGAATGCACCCATCGAATATTATTTGCTTTGAGAGTTTCAATTGCTTTCTTTGCTTGTTCATCCATGACTTTCACCATATTAAATCATATGTTTGAGAATCCACTTAAAACGTAAACGTATATAAGTTTATCCCTAAATTGTTTGAATAAACGTTCACTGAGCAAAACGGATTTCTAAGGCACAAGCTGATTTTAAAGATTAGACGCCGTGTATTTATTCAGCTCTTTTTTTCGGATCGACTGACCCACTTTATCACAAGTTATTTTCATAATTTGGGCGCAAAATTTTCTTAGCTATTGGATATTGTAAAATGGTTTTCTTGGTTTTTGTTGACAATATGACTGTACTTAGTTTTGCATTGTTAAATAATTGGTTTTCGGGTTCAGTTTTATTGTTAGCTAAAACATGAATTTTAAATTCATAGTATTAATATATAATTTAAGCCATTGTTCATGGTAAGCAGCGAATCTTGCTAAAATAATTATGACCGCCTCTATCTGTCTTTCTCCCCCCTCAAAGCAAGATTCGCTAGCTTGAGGCAGTCACATGGAGGAAGTTTCAAAAAATCTTTCCGAAATGCAACAAAGAATAGCGTCTAAAGAGAGCACAGTTTACTTCAACGGGAGGTGAGAAAACGAGTTATCAACCTAAGAAATATGAAAAACTCCTAAACGACGATGAACTCTCTCACCATTCAAGAAGAACTACGAACATAGCCTCGAAAATGGCTATGGATATCAATAATGCAAGGGTCATGCATTGGCAAAGAAGACGAAAAGAGGCAGAAAAACCGTTATACCTTATGAGGTACGAATAGAAATGCAAAATGCGTTCCAGCCTCGACATTGGAGAAGAAGGGCACGCGTCTCCGTGCTAATGCCAATAGCAATCTTTCTCTGGTGGATTAGCTGGAGCCTTTACTGGGCAGTATCCAAAAGAAAAACAACAACACCATAATCAGATATATTCTTCAAACATGAATTCTGTATTCATAAAGCTTTAGAGATAAATCCTGTTCTTGTTGAATTGGGTTCAGAGGGAAATGCATTTGATGGTTCGCCATCACCTTTTGTATGTTCCGCCACACTCTGAACGCGCTCCAGTAATAGAAAGCTAAGGAGTTAATGGTTTAGCTGTATCGTTTTCAGCGATGTATACCCATTTGTTAGCTTCGAGACAAAAAGCAAATAACTGTAATTGCTATTTCAAAGTGACTTGATAAAGTGACTAACCATTTTTATTTATGACTATAGGGGTGTGCAGAATTTAAGCTGCCCCCGATCATGTTCTATTATGGAAGCCTGTGAGGTTGTCAGGCTTTTCGTCAACAAAGCGATAGTTCCAGCTGAGACTAAAAGAAGAGGAAACCC
>JBEKNP010000009.1:0-53831 GCA_049522695.1 Bathyarchaeia archaeon
ATAACAATGGTCATGGAACCCGCAAAGACACCAAACCAATGGTATACACGCGTACCAGCCCAAACCTGCTCAAAGATAACTTAGCTAACAAACTATAAAAAACGAATTGTGCACACGTCTAGTATATTATGAAAAATGCCCAAATGACCCCTGAAGTGATTAGTAAAAAATCCCCGGTCAATTGCCCTCCGCTTAACATCGAAAAATCTAGGTTAGTAGTTACAAATACAACACCGGTTACAGCAGCTAAAACACTCAATATTTTTCTTCTTCCCAGTGTTTCCCCATGCAGCTTTGGGCTTAGTAATGCCACCCAGACAGCGCTTAAGTTTACGAAAAGCGCTGCCTTTGCTGCTGAAGTAGAGTTCATACCGATGTATTGCAATAGGTACGCAACTCCATTGATAACACCTAGGAAGAAAATTAGTTTCTTCTGTTTTATTGGATAAGTGAGCTTCTTAGTGGAAAGCAATATCAAGAACATCAGCACTGATGCTAAAAGAAATCTTAAGAAAACAAATACGTACGAGTTAACGTAGTTCAAACCGATTTTTATGGCGGGGAAAGAGGTCCCCCACAAAACACCGGCTAAGACAGTGAGAAAAACGGCTTTTGCCTGCTTTCCTCTCCAGCCTGACGTCCGCATGAATTTTTTCCCTTGTTATGATTTTATATGAACTTTTTTTCTTAAGGGTTTTGATGATGAATGTTGCTTTGAAGTTTCAATCCCATTTTCCTTTTTTACCGAGGCTATCTAAGGACCTAGAATGTTAGTAACATAGGAAGATACCGTTCCCTGAACGTAATTTCTACCGAAATTCCCTCCTTTTTTGTTGCTTCGAGGTCTATTAGGCAATAAGTTTTAGGCAAAATGATCAAATATATCCTTCTAAACCTAAACAGATTAGATATCTGTAGAAGTGAGGCAGCCTTCTTGTTGACAAAAATGTTGTTCTTAGACGACAGTTATCTCAAAGAGTGCAACGCTGTTGTGGTTTCCGTTAAGGACCAAAAATACGTAGTGCTTGACCAGACCATTTTTTATCCTAAAGGAGGAGGTCAACCATGGGATACTGGAAAAATCGTCAAAGACAATGAAACTTACAATTTGGTTTATGTGGGAAAATTTTCAGGAGAAATTTCTCATGAAGTGGATAGAGCAGGTCTTAAAGAAGGAGATAGAGTTCACTGCACCCTGGACTGGGCGCGAAGGTACAAGCTTATGCGGAGCCATACGGCAGCACACTTGTTTGCTTCACTTTTATGTGTGGGAACTGGAGCTCTCGTCACTGGCAATCAGCTTGAGGAAGACTATATCCGTTTTGATTTCAACTTCGAAAACTTCGACAAGGAAATTTTAGACCAATACGTAGCTAAGGCAAATGAGCTCTTCAGTAAGGATATTCCTGTAAAATGGTATGAGTTGCCGAAAGAGGAAACGATGAAAATCCCGGGTATAGTTAAGATGGCGGAAGCCCTGCCACCTAATATACCTGTACTTCGCATCGTAGAAATAGTAGGCGTAGATAGACAAGCCGATGGAGGTACGCATGTGCACAGTCTAAGAGAAGTGGGTAGGATCGAACTGATCAAAGCTGAAAACAAAGGAAAAAACAACAAACGCGTCTACTTCAAAATCACATAATTCAGCGCGGATCTATAAATGATAAATAAGAGACGAATTGAATATTAATCAAATATATGAAAGCAGATCGTAGCAACTTCACCACCGAAGAATTGGGTAATTGGCTGAAGTTGATAGAGATTTAAAGTTATTAGAGAGGTTTCAACCAGTGCGCAAAAAACTCAGTTTTTTGGGCGGAACGAACGCTTGATTGACTATTTTTGAGTATAGCGGGTTTTGTATAACCCCCAGTACTAATTTGAGCTCTGATAGATTTGGACCCCTGCCTAGGTGGAGATGTCACCCGCTCTTCCCTCTTTTTTTTATGTCCTTAGAGCATACAAGGAATAGTGACTTTGAAGGAAAAAGTAGGATAACAAGGCATGTTTTTCCATTTTTGCATCTTAAAGAGAACAACTGCACCTGCAATTATGACCAAAGCCGCAATAATTGTCAATCAATGGACTCTCCCCTCTTGGTTTCTTTCTTTGCGGTTTTTCGGGTAATTATGGCCTTTTTCGTGTCTGCTCTCGGTCCAGGGCGTACGACCAGTCGAGAATTCTATTGTTTATCATTTCCCAAAGGTCACTTTCTTCGATAGGTCTGAAGCCGGAGCAGAAACGTTCCTTAGCGATCTCATAGATAGCTTGATTAATAGGCATCAGAACGCCTACTCGGCGGGCTAACTCAAGCATATATCCGTTCAATGATTCCAGTTCTGTGGTTGTCTTTCCGCTAAATACGTCTTGAGTCATGCTAGTCGGTCCGATTCTATTAACGATGAAGTCGTGAAGGGGATTTACAGGCGATTCTGGGATATTAACAGCTATTCGGATATCGCTCCAAGAAGGCAGACTACCGAGATAGTGCTCCTTAAAACCTGACGCTTGTAGCACGTTAATTCCTTCCTCCAGCAATCTAGTTGTCATGTGCACAAGAATCTTTTCAGACTCAATGGACCGTTTTCGAAATCCCACTAACGCCATCAAGGCGTTTATGAGATTGATTGCCAGTTTGCAGTGAACTGCATCCTGCAAACGATCAGTTACAAAACATTCTAAGCCAGGATTGAAGACGCTTGCAGCTCTTTGAAGATCAGATCGCAGATCATTTCTCAGAGCCCCAATAATTACGGATCCTCGTTTTACATACGTTGCTTTCCCAACACCCTCACGCCATGCGTTGTAACAAATAACGCCAAATGTTGCTCTGGAAAAATACTTAGGCAGTATCCGCTGGTTCTCCACGCCATTTTGAAGGCTCACAACGATTGGCTGACAATTTCCAAGTTGGTGCCGGAGTGTTTGTGCCGTTCGGTCAAGATCATAGTTTTTCACGGTAATTACTATAATGTCTGGGGGAGGAATCTCGTCTAATAATTCAATTACTTTCACAGGTATTTGAAAAGTTGTGGTTTCTTGACCTATCTGACAAAGTCGTACCCCATGGTTTCTAATCTCAGCAACGCTTTCTCCTCGTGCTAGAAGATTCAAGTTTTCATTATGAGGAAAAATCCAGCCTGCTACGCTTAAACCGATTGCGCCCGCTCCGACGACTAAAACATTGGTTTTTTCTTCCAAGAGACCTCACTCGTCGACGGTTCTTACCGCTCTTATCAACACCTTATGTAAAACAAGCGCACCAAATATAACTTGCTAAGAACAAATCGACAAATTAATGCGCCAAACGGGAAGATTCCCGAATGCTTTGAGAGATTTTCAAGCTTCTCCAAGATCAGAGCATGCTTGGTTCCTCAAGCGAATGTTGAAGCCATCTATACTATTCCGTACATCAAACTCTGGTAGGAGATGAAGCTAAAAGAGCATGATCTAGTTTTTGTTCAAGAAGACGGTAGTAGCGGAGAAAAAAGATAGGGAATACGTTGTTGAGTTTGCATGCCATAAGAGATTAAGGACACTTGAGCTAAAGCGTGCAAAACAAGAAATCATCGCCCGTTGGATCCCCATACGTTTTATTTATATTGGTGCAGGGGGTGGGATTTGAACCCACGAACCTCTGCAGGATAGGCTCCTGAAGCTACCGTACCGCCCTCTTGTGGAGAGCAGTTCTACGCCTTTGACCATGCTCGGCGACCCCTGCACTTGTGCGGATCAAATTTGAGGAGGGCCGAGGCAGGGATTTGAACCCTGGCAAAAGGCTCCACAGGCCTCTAGGCTACCAAGCTACCTCACCTCGGCCGCTTTTTGGAACACTTCGCCCACTGGCGATGTTCTAACGGCTATCATTTTCGTTTCCTCAGGAATATTAACGTATCTTTTTGGCAGACGTATTCGAATCCTACTTCCAAGAGGCTTTTTATTTCTTCAGAGTTTTCTGAGACTTTGACTGTAAAGTCGTCTCCGGATGCTTCAAGGATTGTTGGTTCAATGTTGATGTGGATCTCGGTATTTTCTTTGTGGCTGGATGTCAAATTCACCTGTTACCTCGCAGAGTTCCTCCACTGCGTCTATTTTGGAAAAGGCTTGAGCAACATCATCAATGAGAGGCGCCTCGACGAAAACGTACAAAAGCATGTAATTCATGCACTTATTTCACCAGCAACATGTATTGTCTTTTCAATTTTCCACTGGTCAAGGTAAATATTGTACTTTTCTATGTGTTTTCTATGTCATTTCCTGTATGGGAAATAAGGTATAACATATTTGGACCCCCAGGTCCAGAATTGAAGCGACACGACTCTGTGTCTAAATATTTTTTTGACAGTGAGTTAGGGTTATGGACTACCTTAGTCATGGACTCTCCACCGCTTCAGATTGTAAACGTCGGCCTCATCTGAAACGACCAATTAAAGGCTAACCTTTCGAGTAGCAGCAATCTAAAATTACCTTTTTAGACCTTTTTGGTACGCAACCTGCAAACGGTTTAAGCTTTGCTCCAAAAAAGCAGCCCAAAACAGCCAGATCAAAAATGGCAACGCAACTGTTGCTGTTCTACCCAAACGATAACAGCACCAAAATTAGAGACAGAGCAAACGTTACAAAACTTTTATACGATAGTTTATAGATTTGTAAAGTGATGCCAACTGTAAGAGATTTTATGACAACGAATGTCATTACAATCGATGTTACGGGAACTGTGCTTGAGGCTGCAAAACTGATGCACCAGCAAGACGTGGGTGATCTTGTAGTGATGGAGGGTGTTGTGGCTAAGGGCATAGTTACTGAAAGAGACTTAGTTAGAAGGGTGATGGCGCAGAAAAAACCGCTTGATACTAAAGTCTCTGAGGTAATGTCAGATCCGCTCATAACAATCGAAGAGGAATCCTCAATCAAAGATGCTGCGAGGAAAATGGTTAAGTACAAAATAAGGCGGCTTCCCGTTACGAAGAAAAACGTGTTGGTCGGTATAATAGCCGCTTCCGATTTTGCTAGGCACCTCAGCAAAAAAACTTTCAGTGAAGCAATACTCGCCGCCATGAGCCGATATCCCTTAGCCGATTCCAACCGATGAGCGTGTCTTGATATCAAAAAAATATAATAGGTTGCGAAGACGTCGCCACTTTGCCTGAAATATCTCACATAGCCGCTTTTTTACATACTATACTACCCTTTTAAAAAGAGGGGAACTTAGAAGACATAGCTCGCTTACTTAGAGAAAGAGATTAGTTTTTGATGGAGCGATTATTTTGCCCATTCGCCTTGTGCCCATTTCGTGAAAGATGTGGGCGTTATCTTGATTATTGGTATGTCGCCTTCTTTCCAGCAGCCTTCCTCAGTTTGGTACTCGGGATACTTTTCTTTGAGAAGAGAATGTGCATAACGGTATTCTTTGCCATTCAACAGGACGGTTGCTTCACCTTGAACACGGACGCCTTTGACGTTTGACCAGTTGTTTCTGTCATAATCATCAAATACCAAGGATACTTGGGGGTTTGCTTCTATATGCTCCAACTTAGGAGTTTCAGGGTCAGATGCTATGTAAATATTCAAGCCGTCAAAAACGGGCCACACAGGCCTCACCACAGGTTCACAATCCTCGTTTACTGTAGCTAATCTGCACACGGGTAATTGCTGAATAAATGCAACATCAGTTTTGGATATTTTTCCAACCATTCAAAGTCTCCAAAAATGTCTATATTATTGTTGGCTTTGGAGATATTTCTCTATAACACGCTTTTCCGAGCAAAATAAGATTCATTTTTCCTTTTTCGGCAGAAAAAATTCTTTCCATTTTGGATCTCCAAAAGATAAAGAATTATTGCTCCTTTAAATTCGCTTTGTCTAAATCTTTGCCTCTCTCGTAATCTTTAGCTATCACAAATGCACCATTCTTAACAGAATAGTGCGGAGTGAAAACTTAATGTTGAGTTACTTAAGTGAAGTTTAGTTTGCACAAAATTTAAGCCTTGTCACGCCAGCTTTTGCTTAGCGCAATGGGGTGAATTATGTGCCAGATGGTCCGGCTGAGTTTTCCATGCATTTGTTTATTTCGCTCAGCGCAACCGAAAAGTCAGTTTTGTTGGGTTTCACTCCTCTTTTGGACACCGATAACAGATTCGTGCAGCCTTTTTGGAGAGTTTCTGCTCTAGAATTGTGAATGTGCTGCCTTTGGCGAGTGCGTACGTGCAGAAAATGATTGTTTTTTTGTTTGCTCCTTCTTGCTTTTTTGCAGTCCCGGCTCATAGAAGCGATGAACAGTTTTCTGAAAACTCAATATCGTCTAAAACTCTTTTTATTTGGGCTTACCCTGAGTATTCACACCAACTTTTTGGGCTTTCCCAGACTCTCACTTTTTCGAGTTTTACGCAGTTGGGTAATACTTTCTTAAGGTAATCAAAAGCGTATTTTGAAATATTTTCAGATGTTGGGTTGCCGATTTCTGTTAGCTCATTTAGGTATGTATGGTCAAGTTTTTCCGCTAATTCTTGCAGGTTTGACTTTAGAACGTTAAAGTCTACAACCATGCCGGTGGATTCTATTTTTTCGCCTATAACGAAGAGTTCTATTTTCCACGTGTGCCCATGTAGCCTTTCACATTTGCCATTGGAAGCGAGAATATTGTGGGCTGCATCAAAACTTGTTTCAACTCTCAGTCGATACATGCTGTAAACCTCGGTTATAACACTCCTCGCCATTCTGAAAAAACGTTATGATCGTGAATGGACTCTATGCTCACGCATTTAACTTTACAATACCTATCGGGATACTTTTCTTTTAACAGCTGCACGCACTTTCTCGTCACATCTTCCACAAATCTGGCGTTTTCATGCATTTTTTCCACCACTTTCTTTTCTTCAGACCTTTTTAATAATGAAAATATAGGTGAACTAAAACTCTGACTGCAAATCTCGATTACGTCTAGCAGTTGGATTTTTTGGTTTGAGTCTATTTCGACGCTGAGGCTGCCTCTTTGGTTATGAGTTAGGCCGTTGCACATTTCTTTTGAGCATGGGCAAGCTAAGGCTCCATTGATTTGGATGCCTGCAGTTTTCCTTTTTGTCTTAGTAGAAAATTTTGCGAACATTTGAGCAATTGAGCTTTCTTTTTCTCCACTTGGCCTTGTCCTTTCGTAAGGAAGTTCCCCAAAGACTTCAGTCTGACAATCAAATCCATGTTTTTCTAATGCTTGTTTTGAAATCAGTTCAGCTAAATCTTCTATTGACGAAGCTGTGGTGGGTGTCGCCTTAACTGATTCAACAAAACGGCTCATATGAACGCCGCGAAGATTAGCTGGCAAGGTTATGTAGCTGTTTATGGTGACAATAACATTATAGGTAGCTTTAGATCTCTTCAAGGAAACTAGTTTTCTTAGACCTTCAATGCCAACTTTTTCTAGCTCAATCTCGTTTTCGGGCTTTTGATTTTGAACATCGATAGTCAAGACCCCTTTATCATCCTGCGTCTTGGCCCTCAATTTTCCAGTTTCCACCATTTTACCCGTATCCAAGTGACCGCAATGTTGTTGTGGCTTATTATTCTTTACTTTATGATTTTCGGATTTGTTTTATTTTAGTGCGCCCAGATATTTGTTATGTGTGCCGCCCATTAATAAGTTGCATTTTTGATTGTGCAAGATAACTTTTGCTAATCTAATAGGTTTATTAGTTTCGACTTAATTAATTGCGTCTTCAAAAATTGCTTGGTGGTTTAATTGGAGAAATTGGCGATAAGCGCTCCGGCGCATTTGCACACAGGTAATTTTGATTTAACTGGCGATTTAGGTAGACTCTATGGAACTGTAGGTTTCGCCATTGATTTTCCGCTCGAAGTTGAAGTTGCCAAAGCTAAGGGAATCAAAGCTGAAGATAAAGATGCATACAAATTTGCGAAACGCTTTGTGGAAAAAATGCGTATAGAAGGCGCAGAAGTTCGGATTAAGAGAAAGATTCCAAAGTTTGTCGGCTTAGGTTTTCACACTACGTTAGCGCTCTCGATAGGCGTTGGATTATCCAAGCTGTATGAATTGAATTTGAGCGTTGAAGATGTGGCTCTAATTATGGGCAGGGGAACAATAACTGCCTTAGGCGTGTACGCATTCAAGACAGGCGGATTCATAATCGAAGGCGGCTTCAAAGTTGACCAAAGAGAAAAGATGGTCCCTCCGCTCATATTCCAAAGCGCGTTGCCGAAAAACTGGTTTTTCGTCGTAGCTGTTCCAGAAAAATCCAGAATTAAAATAGCTAAGCTCCGAGAAAAGGAAGATGAAATTCTCGGAAACCTAAAGGTGATGCCTAAAGAGTTATCCGACGAGCTCTCAAGACTGGTTTTAGTTAAGCTCATGCCTGCCTTCATGGAAAAAAATCTCGAAGAATTCGGGGAAGCACTAACCGAGTTTAATCAAAAGCTCGGTCGATTTTGGAAGGACTATCAAGAAGGAACCTACTGTAATCAAGTGGTAGAAGAAGGCGTCAAACTTATGCTAAGCCGAAGCTCATGCGCATGCCAAACTTCTTGGGGACCAACTTTCTACTCCATAGTAAAAGGAGAGACCGAAGCAAAACGCCTAACAGAGGAGTTAAAGCAATATTTGGATAAAAACGGCGGCGGAGAAGTATTCTACACTAGAGCGAATAATTCAGGCGCTTCAGTTTTGAAGGCGTAAAAAATGGTCAGATCCATCGGTATAGATTCTGGAACAAAAACCATGGACATCTACGGCTTCGACGATAAAGACGGCAAAGTTCTAATTGATTTAGCCATCCCACGCGAGGAAATAACCAAAAACCCCAGCCTCATAATTGAAAAGCTCAGGGAAACCCAACAGTCTGCAGGTTTCATAGATGCAATTGTCGGACCTTCTGGCTACGGAATGCCTCTTCAAAGAGCCAGAGATACAAGTTATGCCGATATAGCCTTGGCAACTTTTGTAACTGAGGCTGACGTGGAAAGGAAGTTGAAGATTGTTGGCTTAAGAGAAGCCATGCAAATGATGAAGCGCACCGAAGACTTAGAAGTGTGGTTTACGCCGTCAGTGGTTCACTTAACGACGGTTCCCAAGTACAGAAAGGCTAACAAAATAGACATGGGCACATCTGATAAAGTTCTCAGCGCCGTTTTAGCAGTCAAAAATCAAGCAGAAAGACTAAAAATCCGTTATGAAGAAACCAATTTTATCCTTTTGGAAATAGGATTTGCGTACACCTCGGCGCTGGCAGTTAGAAACGGCCAAATAGTAGATGCCATGGCTGGAACTGCAGGTTTTCCCTCCTACTTAAGTATGGGCTTTGTGGATTCAGAGCTGGCATACGCCATAGCTAACACAGTCAAAGATTTCTCAAAACTCATGCTTTTCACTGGAGGGTGCGCGTCGGTTGCAGGAATTGATTCCTCAAAGCCCTTAGAAGAGTTCGTTAATTCTGCTAATGGCAACGTAAATGTGAGAGCAGGATATGACCTCATGATGGAATCTATAGTTAAGGATGTTGCCTCACTTCTACCCGCTCTTAATCCTAAGGAAGTTATGCTGAGTGGAAGATTTGTAAATATGCCGCAGTTCCTTGAAGCAATAAAAGTCAGGTTGCAGGGTTTCTTTAGCGAGATCGGATCATCTGTAGATGTCGTTAGATTTCAAGGCGAGGCAAAGGTGTCTAAACAAGCGGCAGAAGGCGCGGCAGTGTTTGCCAACGGGATAGCTCATGGCAAATTTGAAGAAATAATCCGCGTCATGAAGCTAAAAGAAAGTGAAGGAACAATCTTTGATAATCTTTATCTTGGCGAAGCGGTGAAAAAAGGCTTAGATGTTTTCAAAAAACCCTAAAACCGCGCACATGTTTGTTCCTAAATTTTTAATTCGTTAAGTCTCGCACACACGCAGTGCAATTTTTGGCTGATTCTATGTTTTGCTTGTTCTGGTTATGTCGCTGGATTCTCCGATTAAGTAGGCTCCAAAGCCAAGTCCCCAGAGGTAAAAGGGGTAGATCGTTAAGCGTTCCATTCCACCTTTGCCTAAGCCTAAATAGAAACCTGAGCTTACGTGGCCTCCTGAAAGGTAAAGGACGTCCGCTAAAAGTGTTACTGCACCCAAGATAACAGATACGTAGGAAAGAGGCGATTTCTCGAATTTATAGGACTTAATAGCAGAAGCCGCTCCGAAAAAAAGAGCAACCACAGAAAAAACGCTGTGAATTGGTAGAAAAATATTCTCTGCAACCACGCCTATGCCGACCAAACCGACGCCGCTAATGACCAACAATGAAGTGAAAAATCTGTTTTTGAATCCTCGCTGAATGAAACAAGCACTAGCAATAGTAAACATGCCGCGCGCGCCAAGATAATCGACACGTCGAAGACTCTTATTATCATAATTCATAATTTGAGCTTAAGCGTGTGCGCTAATAAGATTTGTCTAGCAGGCATTCAACTTCGACTAAATCCAATTTCAAGACGATTAGGAACACGCATACGCTCTCTCACCAAAAAAGTCTGTTTTTCACCATTTTGCGCTTCAGATAAACTTGTGTAAATCTGAGGTTTTGATGTTTCTAAATCCTTTAATGTTTTCCCCGTTAAACGTGATATTATAAAGTTTAATTTTTTCGCCATTTTCAACGGCTAGCCATTCAAGTAATTCTTTACCGATCTTAAGCTTTTTTCTCTTAACCTCAATTGATGCTACATGGTTCTTGGAGTATTTGCCTACGGTGTGTCCGAAATCCATTCCTGCTAATGCAATCATTTTAGCGTCCATCCCTGCTGCTAGAAAGACTGCTCGGTCGCCGTCAGTGAAGCCCAGAAAATTGTGGACGTTGGAGCGAGGATGGGCCTGTGTGCTGCCTATAGCTTTGGAGAATTCTGGAACATATTTTTTCAGCTTATCAATATTATCTCCGTGCGCATGAATAACCACTATGGCCCCTAGGTTTTGAGCGTAAATAATATCGCTGATTATTCCGTCCAAGTCTGTTACGATTGCATTTGGCGCTGTTCCTGATATTTGAACGAAAGCTGTTGTTGCTCCATCAGCTACAACAGTTACAGTCTTTTGCAAGAGTCCTTCTTTCATGACTTCTTTGAGGGCTTCTTCAAGAGATGGACCAGCACCAAAAACCAACACAGGTCTATTTGCAATCAGCTTCCTCAGCTTAGCTACATGCCCAGCCCGCCCCGCCAGCAATTTGCTTAGCAAGTCAGTTGCCCGCTGGTCTTCGGACTGATCGTACCCAAATGTTTCAAGAATTTTGTTATACCACGGCAACCAATCATCTACTGTAAAGTTCACGTTTTCTGTCCCCAAGTTATTCTGAATGTGCCTTGCTTTTTGCGTTCTGCCAAGTCAGATTCTATGAAGTTGTTGATTTTATGTAAGCTCCTTTGTTGTTTGCTGATGTGAAGAATACTTGCCCGCCAGCGCTTTTTTGCAGGAAAATTTTAGTTGAAGCGGATAATTTTTTTGCTTCTATCTCTCCTTGGGCAAGTCCGTAAACTGTTGGACCCCAGGAACTTTGCCCAGCTCCATAGGCACCGTTTTCCAGCATGTTCTTTATGCAGTTTCCTGCTCGGGAGCTTGAGAATCGGGCTCCTTGAACCGTTGCAAAGTAGTCTCCCACTATGCTTTGAATTTCGGTTAAGGCTTTTCCAAAGGTTTCTATGTCTCCTTCCATGAGTGCTGGTAGCAGACCCATAACTATCAGGTGACTTATGAGAGCAGCTTTTTCTTTATGCATAGGCTGCAAATGCGTAAAGGCTTTGGCTTCAGCTTGGCCAGATACTCCTTTCTTAACATTGGGAATAGCCACAACAAAAAACCAATCCTCTGGAAATGACTGACGAAATATTACTGGCGGAAGGTTTATCAAGGCTTGGGGATTGGGCTTGTTTCCTTGACTTTTTAATCCAGCTTCAACAACAAAACCGCCGTGCTCAAAAAGCGCTGTTCCCACACCAGAAACCTGCCCTCTTCCCATTGCGTGAGCTAGACTTTCAACTGACATTTTCATGCGGAAAAGCTTTGCTAATGCAGTGGCAGCGGCTAACGATAACTGAGTTCCGGATCCTAATCCAACGTGCTCGGGAATAGTTTGCCTTACTTTGATGGATACTTGGGGTTTTATGTTATATTTCTTGAGAAATTGCTCTACTATAAGTCGTAGATTTTCGCTTTTTTCGCCTTTAACTTCAAAATTTTGGGACAATTCAGCCTCAAGAATAACGTTAGGACGATTTATGGCTACGCCTATTCCACCGAAAACCCGCCCCAACTCGCCTCCTAAATCAATAAGTCCTAAATGAAGTCTGGCTGGAGTTTTAACGTAGACCTTCATTCTCAACCATCCATGTACCTTTCTTTTGAGCTAATCAGCTGTCCCTTGCAGATAAATTTGAAGCTGCATGAGCCAGGAAGCACCATCGATAAAATTCGATTATTTATCTATTAACCTTTATGTTTACTTTTTGATTTATCGGCAGTAAGTTAAAATGAAAGAATAAAATTTTTAAATTTTGAGGTTAACGTTTTCGGTGTATTTGCGTATTGTTTCTGCGAACTCGTTTATTGTTTCTGGCGAATAAGGTTTGAGGGTTTGGAATCTCTTATCCAGCGTATCTTGCGGAATGAATTGTTGGAGTGTATGGTTTTTTGAGCCTTTTACTAATTCGCCAATGCATGAGGCATCTTGGGCGGTGACTATTTCTGGCACCAACGTTGTCCTGAACTCGTAGGGTACCTTACCCATCTTTAGGATTTCCATAGTTCGCATAAGCCCAGCCGTGTCTTGTGCGCCAAGCAGCTTGTATTTTTCCTTGCAGGTTTTTACATCCATAGCTACGTAATCTACACTGCCAAGGCATTCCTCAAGCACTTCGGGGTAGAAACCGTTCGTGTCCAATTTAACCATAAAGCCGCGTTCCTTAAGTTTAGCGAGGAATTTCGGCAACTCCTTATGCATGCATGGTTCTCCGCCAGTCACTACAACAGCGTCAACGTATTTTTTGCGCTTTTCCAAAATTTCTAATGCAGTAGCTTCTTGCAGAAACGGCGGTTGCGGATTTACTGCTATGCGCCAGTTGTGGCAGAACGGGCAACGCAGGTTGCAGCCTGGAGTGAACAGCACGCTGGCTACTTTATCGGGGTAGTCGAGAAGGCTGGTTTTTTGTATTCCGCTAAACTTCATGTTTAGGGTCGCTCTTTAAACGGTTAGGGGTGCCGAAACCGTGACGGTTGATCGGTCGAAGGTTTTGCGTATATTAAATTCTGCTTGTTTTCCATCGTTCCATTGGTCAACTGGCCGTAGGTAGCCGACTACTCGCGAGTAGATTTCGCAGTTTGCTCCACAGGTTGGGCAAAGTTTGTGTTCGCCGCTTGTGTAGCCGTGGGTTGGGCAAACACTGAAAGTCGGCGTTAGCGTGAAGTAGGGCAGCTTTGAGTTCCAAGCTACTTTTTTGATTAATTCAGCGGCAGCTTTCCAAGAGTTAAGCCTCTCGCCGAGGAAAATGTGAAACACGGTACCTCCAGTGTAGAGCGTCTGCAAAGTTTCCTGATGCTCCAGCGCTTCGAAGAGGTCCCCGGCGAAATCCACTGGTAGCTGGGAAGAGTTGGTGTAAAATGGTTCTGCATGGTCCGCCAGTACTTGTTTTTGATTGGCGAATATGGTGTCTTTGTATCGGCGTTTGTCTATGCGGGCAAGCCTGTAAGATGTGCCTTCAGCAGGGGTTGCTTCAAGATTGTAGATGCTGCCTGTTTCCTCTTGATAATCTGCTAGGTGGTTTCGCATGAAATCTAACATTTTAACGGCGAAAGCTTGTCCATCGCGCGACGCAATGTTTTGTCCTAGCAAATTTATGATTGCTTCATTCACGCCTACTATGCCTATTGTGGAGAAGTGGTTCTTCCAATACTTGCCATAGCCTTCTTTCACATGACGCAGGTAACGCCTTGAATACGGATATAAACCGTTATCTGTGAACGCTTCAAGCACTTTCCGCTTAATTTCTAAACTTGATTTTGCAACTTCCATCAGGTTTTCTAAACGCTCAAAGAACTCGTCTTCATCCTTGGATAAGTAGCCTATTCTTGGAATGTTCAAGGTAACAACGCCTATGCTGCCTGTTAATGGGTTGGCGCCGAAGAATCCGCCGCCCCGTTTGCGTAACTCGCGGTTGTCTATTCTTAGTCGGCAGCACATACTGCGTACATCTTCAGGTTTCATGTCGCTATTAACAAAGTTTGAGAAGTACGGCACACCATACTTGGCTGTGACTTCAAAGATGGCTTGAGCTACAGGTGAATCCCAATTGAAATCTTTAGTTATGTTGTATGTGGGAATTGGGAAAGTGAAAACTCTGCCTTTCGAATCGCCTTGCCGCATGCCTTCAGCGAAGGCTAAATTGAACATTTCCATTTCCTTAGTCATATCGCCGTATGTATCTTGGGTTACCTTTCCATTGAAGAGAACCGCCTCGTTCTTCATGAAGTCGGGCACAGTCAAATCTAACGTTAAATTGGTAAACGGCGTCTGGAAACCCACACGGGTCGGCACGTTCATGTTGAAGAAAAACTCCTGAAGCGCCTGCTCAACATCCCTCTGTGTCAGTTTATCATATCTTATGAATGGAGCAAGGTAAGTGTCAAAGTTGCTAAACGCCTGCGCGCCTGCCGCTTCACCCTGCAACGTGTAGAAAAAATTCACAACCTGACCCAATGCTGTCCGGAAATGTTTTGCTGGTTTACTCTCAATTTTACCTGGTACACCGCCGAATCCTGAAAGCAGTAGCTCGCTTACATCCCAGCCGACACAGTATGCTCCTAATACGCCTAAATCGTGAATATGCATGTCGCCTGAAAAGTGTGCATCAGCAATGTTTTGGGGGTAAATTCTTGATATCCAGTACTTAGCTATCACAGTGGATGATAGATAATTGTTCAATCCCTGTAGGGAATAGCTCATGTTGCTGTTTTCTTTAACTCTCCAGTCCTCAACCTCAAGGTACTGGTCCACCATGTCTGAGGAGCTCAGCAATGCTGCTAACTCACGCATGTCAGTATGCTGCTTTCTATAGAGAATGTATGCTTTTGCCGTCTGTGCATGCCCATTTTCAATCAAGCGCTTTTCAACGACATCTTGGATTTCCTCAACTGTGGGAACTCCGTCATCGCCGTAAGTTTTTTGCAGTTCAGCCACTACTTCGTCGCTTAAGCGTTTCGCTAGCGCTTTGTCTGTTCCGCCTACTGCTTTAGCGGCTTTCCAAATCGCGTTAGTTATACGTTCTTGATCGAAAGATTCTAATTTACTATCACGTTTTAATACAAACTTCATTTTTTCACCTCAAGGAGTAACCGCCTGAAATCTTCAGGCTCTTCAAACTTCTTGTAAACTGAAGCAAACCGAATGTATGCTATACGGTCGACGTTCTTTAAGTGCTTCATGATTAAATCCCCAATTTCTTGGGATGAGACTGCTTCAGTGTCTTTAAGCATAAGGTCCTGCCTTACTTGCCCTGCTAACTCGTTGATTTGGCTCATGGTTACAGGCCTTTTCTCGCATGCTTTCTGCAAGCCACGAATTATCTTGTTAACGTCGAAGCGTTCAAGCCTGCCGTCTTTTTTTCTCACCATAAGCTCCACGGTTTCCACATACTCGTAGGTCGTGAAGCGTTTTCCGCAACTGATGCATTCTCTGCGTCTGCGCGTAGTATTCTCTGGAGAATCGCGCGTTTCCAAAGTTTTGGAATTTTCAGAGTTACAGTAGGGACATCTCATAGGTTAACATACTCAATGCTTTGTTATATCTGTAGTGTTAACAATCTTATCTTACACACTACATTTAGCGCATATATAAGTTATTTCCACATTAAACTGGAAATATAGACTATTAAGAAAACAATAATTCCATAAAAAATAAACAAAAAACATAAAATAAAATAATCCAGAAAAGCCTTTTTTTCCTAAAAAAAACCATTTTAGCGTAAATACTAGTTGGATTAAGGCTTGCGCAAAATTCACGCAAATTGTTGCAGTAAAGAAGTAGAAGCAGAAGGCAGGCAACGTTGAAACTTTTTCAAGTGGACATATGTCGATTATGGCAATAGTGCTTTATAAACAATAAATTACACTTTAAGAAAGTGAGAAAGGAGAGGCTTCTTCCGCCTCTTTTAAGAGGCAACACAGTTTTTAGCTTGTCTTTAAATCATCCAGAAACTCGCTTAAATCAACATTGGCTACGTTATTTTTGTCTTTAAGCTGTTGCTTAGCAGGCGGGTTTTGCATGTAAAACGGTATTCGCTCAGTTAAGCGATCTTGAAAGGTTGGTTCTAACTCGTTCTTGTAGAAGACGCCTATTGGAATTTTGTCACCCCATTCCTGTGCCTTTTCCATGCCAGCAGCTTTCTTCTTTAGATCTTCGTTGCATTCATGCACAACAGGGTCAAAGCCCATATCTTCAAGTTTATAGAGCCTGGGTTGTGGTTTGCCTGTTGCGGGGTCTTTTCTGTCTTCTCCACTATACCATTCTTTAGTGTTAATGTCGTTGTACGTGGGGCAAGGTTGCAAGCAATCGATCAATGCTAATCCCTTATGCTGGATTCCTCGCTTTATAATGTCCTTCAAGTGCATCACATCAAAAGAATATCCCCTAGCCACGAACGTGTAGCCTGAAGTAATTGCCAAGGCAACTGGGTTAATTGCTTGGTTAATGTTAGGTTTAGGTAGCGACTTAGTTTGCACACCAAGTTGAAGCGTCGGAGAAGCCTGCCCCTTAGTTAAGCCGTAAACTCCATTATTGTATAGTAGGTAAGTCATGTCAATGTTTCTTCGTCCAGCGTTAACAAAATGTCCTGCGCCTATACCGAGTCCGTCGCCGTCCCCGCCTACCCCGATTACCTCCAGGTCTGGGTTCGCAATCTTTATCCCCATTGCAAAAGGCAATAGCCTTCCATGCAGCGTGTGAACACCGTTAGCTTTAATGAAGTGAGGAGTTTTTCCCGAATTGCCAATGCCTGAAACCACTACCACTTTGTGAGGTTCAAGTCCAAGCTCTGCTAGCGCCGTCTGTAGGGCGCTTAAGATTCCAAAGTCGCCGCAGCCTGGACACCAGTCGACGTAAACGTTGGTTTTGTAGTCTGAGGGTTTAAGAGCCAAGCATTAACACCTGCCTTTCTGGCGCTTTATCTTTTAATATAGATTTAATTGCTTGGTATACTTCGGTTGTCATCATTGGTCTGCCAGTGTATTTGAGAATGTAAAAGTTGGGTTTAATGTTTGTATACTGAGTAATTATGCCCCCAAGCTGAGCTGTAAAGTTGTCTTCTACGTCTATTATTCGTTTTTTGCCTTGAAGCATTTGCTTTAGGTAGGCAGAGGGAAGCGGATGAATCATTCGCACTTGAATAAAACCTACGCTTAAGCCTTCATCTTTTAGCTGGTTTAGAGCTTCGATTATGGCGCCTTTGGGTGAGCCCCAACTGACCACTATGTTTTCTGAGTCTTTATCCCCGAAAAAGTTAACTTTCATTTCTAATGGCACTTCCTTATCAATTAAGTCTAGTTTTCCCATTCTTTTTTCCATCATTTTTCTTCGAATAATGGGTTCTTCGTTTATGTTGCCCGTCTCGTTATGCTCATCGCCAGTGTACCATTGCACGGCGTTTTTTGTCCCTAGAAAAGCTCTTGGAGAAACTCCTGTTTCTGTAAATTTGAAGCGTTTGTACTCTTTGCCTTCAAGCTCTTTCTCGTCAACTATTTCGCCGCGGTCAATTTTGACACTAGCATAATCAAAGGCTGGGTATGTCTGTGAGCAATTAGCCATGGCTTTATCAAGCAAATGGACAACGGGTACTTGATATTTCTCTGCTAAGTTAAACACTTCTGCAGCGTCAAAGAAGCATTCCTTAATGTCCCCCGATGCAAGGATTATTCTTGCGAATTCTCCGTGTGCTGCATGCATAGCAAATCGTAAATCTTGTTGGCAATGTCGAGTTGGCTGGCCGGTTGAGGGGCCGCCTCGCTGGTAGTATGTTATTACCAGTGGGACTTCGTTATTTCCTGCCCAGCCTAAGCCTTCAGCCATAAGAGAAAATCCTGGTCCTGATGTGCTTGTTGCTGCTCTTGCACCGGCTAAGCAGGCGCCTGAAGCAGAATTAACGGCTGCAATTTCGTCTTCAGTCTGAATTACGACTATTGCTTCTTCGCCTTTTTTGGTTTTAAGAATTTGATGTGACTCCAAATATTCACTTTCGTCAGCTGCCGGCGTTATGGGGTAGTATGTTTGTACTCTGCAGCCGCCTAATACCTTGCCCATGGCAACAGCTTGGTTTCCAGTCAGGAAAATTCTTGGCTCAATGTTGTCTAATTTTTCAAGTTTGTACTTGAAATTGTTTGCATTAAAAGTTTTTTCAGCATAATCATAAGCATAATCTACGGCTGCAACGTTCATGTCGACGATTTTTTCGTGGAAGGTAGCTTTGATTGCATCTTCTACAAGTTTTTTGTCATACTTTAGGAGGGCAAATGATATTCCTATTGTGAGAACGTTAATCATTTTTGAGAGCATGCTGACTTTTTCTATTTTGACTATTTTGCCAATTTGCTCAAGCAAGTCCATGTATGGAACAGGATAGACCTGAATGTTTTTCTTTTTAGCGTAATTTAGAAAATCGCTGACTGTTTCGCCAATACTATTTTCTTTCATAAAAGCTCGAATTTGATCTTTATATTCCTCTGAGAACGTTGGTATTCCATTCAAAGCATTGACGTTTAGGTCGCGTGAATCAACAATTATGCCGCCTTCATTCACGACTTCGTCGATATGTCTCACAATGGTTTCAGCGTCGAAAGCTGCTAACAAATTCACATCGCTAATATTGGCTAGTGTTGGCTGTTTGGATACTCGTTGGTGGAAGTAGCTGTGCATGGTTTTAATGTTTGAGTGGTATTCTCTTCTGCCGAAAACGTATAATCCGCCATAGCCGCAAGCTCTGCCGAATATGGTTGATGCTGTGTCAACGCCGCTTCCTTGTGGTCCGCCTGCCATCCAGTTTATACTTTCAAATACCATTTTGTTTTCACCTTTGAATAATTTTATATTAAGTAGACGGTTTAGCCGCCGCCTGATGCTTTATCGGTGCCTATACAGCAAGTGCATTTTGCGGTTTCCCCGCAGTATGGGCATACGCAATTACAGTCGTCGATAAAATTTCCGCAGTTCATGCAACGAGGCTTATTTTTTTCTGTCATTACTTCGCCTCTGCCATATCTACTGTTGCTGAATCATCGGAATTAAGGTTTCGGAAAATACACCTTGAATTTTCAACTTAAAAGGAAAGAGGGGATTTTGTTTTATTTTACGAAGTCGTCGAATGTCCAGAAGTGGTCTTCTTCTTGAATTATTATGTTTTCGAACATGCGTCTAGTTGTTGTGTCGCCACGTTTGAGTGCTTCTGCGATGATTTGTCGATACAGGGATATTGCGCTGGATTCAAGTGCGTGATCTAAGCGCAGGGAATCCATAGTTGTGTCGCCGACAACTGGAAGTGGATCTGGTTTGTAGGTTGCTTCGCCTTCAAGTAGGTAAATGCGTTCACTGATTTTTTCTAGATGATCCATTTCTTGCATGAAGATTCCTTTCAGTATCTTGCTTAACACATCGGCTTTGTTGGTTTCACTGATAGCTTCTAGCGGTGTATTCTTCATTCGAAGCTCAAGAAAAGCTGCTTTCTCATGCTGATTCGTATACTGGATAATCCCAGTGATTTCCGCTGAGACCGCCTTGTTTAAAAGTGCAAAGTAATCATCTGTGTATATTTTGCGCCATTCGGGCAGTGACACTTTGCCTGGTTCTTCTTTCTCGTCTTGGAACTTGGTATATTCTTGGAATTTGAATAAGTGTCCTTCTTCTTCACCGTAGATTTTCTCGAAGAGTTCACGTGTTTCCCAGTCGCCCATTTTCCCAGAGGTCTCGATGATTTGGCGGTAAAGCGTTAAGGCTTCTTCTTCAGCTTTGATGCCTAATTTGGCAAATTCGCTTATGCTGTCACCAATGACAGGTTTGCCTGATTTAGTTGTTGCATGTCCACCAAGATAGTAAATGCGCTGAATTATGCTTGCGGCATGTTTCATTTCTTGGATGGCGATTTCTCTTAGGAACTTTCCAACGGCGTCATAGGTGGTTTTATCGAGAAGGATGTTTTCCGGGATGGTTCTGCGCACGAGCTTTTCCATTTTTCCATGTTGAAGAATGTATTGGAGTGAAACCGCAATTTCACGTTCAACTGCTCTGTTTAGCAAGTCTACGTAGTCGGGTGTTGTTTTAACAGCCATAAATAATCACAACTTCTACTCACAAAGGAACAATCACTTAGATATAAGATTTTTTATCAAAATAAATTCGGGGAAAAAATGTTGAATCAAAATAGGTTTACCTTCAGAAATGACCTCTGCACTTGATTTGGTGACTTATTGCGATTCTTGCAGTTTCTTGCCGCAAATTACGCAGTAAAAAGAGTCTGGAGTGTTTTCTATTCCGCAGTAAGGACAAAACCTCTTTTGCGGTAAGTTTGGAAATTGGGTCTGTGGAGTGGCGTAGGGGAAAGCTGAGGTTTCGGTTGCTTTTGGTTTAAGTGAGTTGAATCCCATGGCAGCAAAAATCCAGGCAACCCAACTTATTAGCCCTCCAATACCTACAATTGAGAGAGCAGCACCGATTAAAATTAGCAATCCAGCGGTGTTGAAATTGCCGTTTCCAGATTTTTCTCCGAGCTTGTTGAATGCGCGCCTCCAAAAGAAAGCGCTAATTATTAAAATCGCTAAAAATGCGCAAATTAAAGCTAATAATCCGACGATGACCAATCCTACTGCGGGAGCAAAAGTTGGTGCGGTTTTTGCTCTATTAATCGCCGATATTATGATTGCGATGAGTACTATGGTGAACGAACCTGATCCAACAATTGCTACAACTATACCGTACAGCATATTTCTGAAAATGCCTGGTTCATTATAGTAGTGGCTTAACTGGTACATCGCAACTACAAAAAATATGAATCCAACTAAACCTAGTAATCCAAGTCCGATAAATGCAATTGATATTACCCCTGAAGAAAGAAATGGATAGCCAAAGGCTGAGCTGCTTTCTCTGCCCGCAAACGCGACAAAAATGGAGGCTATTATGGACAAAATAAAAAATCCATATAAGACTACCATGATGACTGGCACTACAATGTTTATTATGCTTGCTGTTAGTCCTAATTTTCTGCCTGGTTCAAGCGACATACTTACGCCTAAAATGCTATTTTTATTGGCGAATTAAAGATAAGCTTTTTGCAGGCTTAGACCGCGCTTTCAAGCGTTAACTTTAGGTGTTTCTGCTTTGTTTTTAGTATTCTTTCTGAATTGTCTTGTTGCATACCACGCTACCAGTACCGAGAGAACAGATAACACGAAAACTATTGCTTCAAAGAGGGGGATTCCCAAGTTCTGAGCAAAGGGAACAAGGAAGTCGACAAATCCCATGGGTAGAGCGATTAGGAATAGCCGTTTTTTGTGGAGGTAAACTGCTATGAAGCAGAGGTAGCCCCAGGCAGAATGAAATAAAATTGAGGAAATTCGTTCAAGAGTGCCATAAGCAACTGACGTTAATGCTTGGGCGGCAGGTGCAAAGAGTCCAGGCGCATTCGTGTTTAGCTGGTTATAGAGGGTTTGTGCGAGGGATGTATTTGATGAGAGAATGCTGTAGTAGGCAACTAGGTTGATTAGCGAGAGAATGCCTAGTAAGCCGGCGTTTTCCCAGAAGGCCAGCCCTGAACCGTAAGCCTCAGCGTCCTTCCTATCAAGCATCCCATGCGAGACCACATACCAAACAACCACATAAGCCAAGCCTACCTCGAAGAATACGGTTTGAAGCCCATAATATACGCCTAACGCTATGCTTTGTGCTCCAAAGTATTCGGTTACTTGTGCGATTGTTGGAATTTGTACGGCGTATTTGAGTGCAATAGCAACAGCATAGGCTACAAGCGAATATACAAGCACTATCAAGTGGAAGCGGCGCTTGAAATACCAGTAAACCAAGAGCGCTGAGCAGATAATGATTACGATTATTGGTTGCAGGCTAAATAGAATGTCGATGTTTTGCATAGTAACCGTTAACTAACTTGGGAGTTTAAAAGATTTTATTTCAAGTTAATAGTGGGAAGGGTTCAAAGTTCACAGTGGTTATTGATTTTTGTTGAAGTTGTTTTGGGTTGCTTTTTTGGTTTAGAGTTTGAAGTGTTTGCAGGTTGCGTCTTTACGCGTTTGCTTGCGTCTTTCTGCGTGTTTGTGTGTTGTTCTGCGTTTATTCCCGTTTCTTTGCGTTTCTATATGTAGGTTGTGGAAACGGCTCGTTAACATTAAGTTTGTACGTAAGAACAACTGGAATTGATTATTGGAGGAAAAGATGTGAATATTCAAAAACAGTTGTGAAGCACATGCCAAGTTTGAGGACGTGGATGATAGGGTGCTGTTTCATAAAGTGGCTGGCTTACGGTTAACTATATTAGGCGCTGTCAACTTTCGGCTTTTTCGGGTAAAATCTGAACTTGCGATTGGTTTGGGAGTTGATAAGTTACCAGTGTCCTCGAGTATTCCGAAAACGCGAAAAGATCCTGCCGCTTCTGTACAGCCGGAGTTGCCGCCTAGCCGACTTGATGCTTGGAACACCAGCGCGCGGCAGTACGACTCCTATGAGAAGAGATGGCACTTCTACGGTACCGTGGCTGACGCAATGATCCGCCAATTCCACCTGAAAGAGGACTCGAGGGTGCTTGAGCTCGCATGCGGGACTGGCGCATGTACCCTTAAGCTTGCGAAGATTGCTCGAACCGGGAAGGTCGTAGCCTTGGATTTCTCAGAGGGGATGCTAAACATGGCCAGGGAGAACGCAGCGGCGGCCAAAGCCTCGAACATCGTTTTCGTCCACGGCGATGCAGGTGACATCTCTCAGATTCTCGCGGGGCAGAAGTTTAATTTCGCGGTCTGCAACTCAGCATTCTGGCATTTCCCCGACCCGGAAAAGGTGCTTACGGGACTCCTCGGGCTCTTGACCGAGTCCGGGAAGTTCGCGGTCAGTTTGCCTTCTTGGGTTGACGGGAACAGTGAAGTGCGGCAGGCATTCAGGGTAAAGGCGCGAGAGGTTCTTTTGAAGCATGGTGTGGCGCCCGAGATGATTGAAAAGGTCTCGGTCCAGCGTTCTCGACAGAAAGTTGACTTATCGGCGCTCTTCAGAAGGTGCGGGTTTGTGGCGAGAGAGGTCACGTTCGAGTTTAAAGTCACCCCTGAGTCACGCGAAGAATGGAGACAGATCTTGGTTTTCTCGGACAGTGGACGGTGGAACTGGTTCTTTCCTGATCTTGACCCCGCGGCTCAGAAGGAGATCAGGGAAGAGCTGAACAAGTGGAGAAAAACCAACTTTCCCCATGACTCGAGCGCGTCAAAGTGGCGGATATTAGTGGCACATCGGTGCGATACTGTTTAAATCTGCTGTTTGAGGAAAAAAAGTTTTGATGCATCAGTAAGCAATCTTGTGTTCCATGAAATCGGCGACGCTAAGACAAGCGCAAAGTAATCCATGAAGCGTTGCATGTGGTTAAGAAGGGGAAAATTCGCTTTTCAAAACTGTTCTTACTCAAGCAAATTCACGGTGACATAGACGAGTTGGTTGCAACCATAAAGAGCTGGGAAATAACCAAAGTAGAATTTATTGAAACAAGAAATGCGCCTTTATCCCGCCTGCGTTGAACCTGCCATGATGGTTGGAAGAATAGGCATAATCAAAGAGCAAAAATAACACAAATAAGGAACTATTACTCTGAGAAGACGTTCGCTCCTTATATAAAGAAAGAAATTAGTTTTTTGAGAGAGTGATTATTTTTTTTCCAGAATGCATTGCTATTCCTATTCTAGTTTTTTCGTCATTCATCAGAATTACCGCCGCAGAAACAAGTAACCCGCTAACGAAACTTACAATTAATCAAGCAATTTCTCAAGAAACAGAAAGCTAATCGCTGACAAAAAAGAAAAGGGAAATACGCGGAGCTGGTTGACATCACCACAGAAAATGGCTGTGAATTAATACCTTAATTTTTCGATTATCGATTCACCGTATGAAAGCAAAAGGATTGTGCGTTTATAGAAAAATCAGCAAGAAAACTCTCGAGTTTAGTCTTAGAGAATGTCAAAGTTTCTTGTAAACCACGTCTTTTTCTTTCGCTGGTTGCACCACTTTTAATCCTATGCTTTGTCCACCTTCACACCGTGGAAAAGATTTACCTTCTATTTGCATAGATTCTACAATTTGCTCAAAATCAGTCGAAGGCCCTTTTACGAGTATACGATCTCCAACAGATAACGGTAACATTAATTCTACTACTGCTACACTGATTTTAGAAAAGAAATGTATAACATGCCCGATCTCGATTATGGCGTCTTCTACCAAGTTTTTCCACCAGCTTCTACTATTAGCTGGATGCCAATAAAAGTCTTATGTTTTATATAATAAATGGAACTAATAGCTAAAAATTTTAGGTTTTGAAACGTTATAACTCAGCTTTCTGCTAAAAATGGAATTAGCTTTTTTAAGGTAGGAGGGCTGTCTTGTTTTACTGATTAAAGATGGAAAAAATTCGTGTTTGTTAATTATTATTTTACCATCCTGAGGTTGCGTCATCGCCAGTTTGTTCCAAAGCCTTCTTTTCTTCTTCGCCCGCATCCGGAGGTAAATTAATTTGATGATGGCTTTCTTCAATTATTTCTCTTTTCTTTTTGCGCTGTCGAATAGTAAATTGGCCCTTCTTTCTCTCTTCCGCCAAAGCTGTCACCTCCAAAAAGACCGGAAAATAATATCCTTTGATTTAGGGAAAAAGCTTATTTTTTTTAGTTTTGCTGTCACTAGCCATTCAAGCTTGTCTGTTAAGTCAGAATCATCCATGTTTATTTTGTTATTTTTGAGGTAATCGGCAAGCATTTGTTCAACTCTGTTCCAGACATCTTCTGAATCAAGTTCTTCAACAAGTATTTGCCTCCTTTTCTCGCAAATTTCCATTCCTTGTTTGCCATGACACTTAATGTTTCCGTTTTTTCTCCTCAAAGAATAACTGAAAATTTACCGTATTAACATGCGTGGTTGTGTAATAGCAACAACAATTAAAAAACTATTGAATAAAGCTTAGAAAGAATAAAAAATTGGGGTTTTTCGACTGTTTAAGGTTGGTCGATGGACAATTGTTTGACTTTTGTTTCAATGAATTCGGCTACCTTTTGTTCGCTAAATTCCTTTTCGTTTTCTTGTAATTGCAACTGCTCTTTTACTGTATTTAGAAGGTTTTCGATGTCTACGGGTTTGATCAGGTATGCGTCTGCGTTCTTGTTTAAGGCTGATATAGCATTTTGCATCGACGGATAACCTGTTACCATTATTTTGCGTGTTCGTGGAACAGTATCCTTAATCAATTTTAGCAGTTCAACGCCTTCCATGTCAGGTAGTCGGATATCTAATAGCGCGATGTTGTAGGCTGATATCTTCGTTTTTTGAATAGCTTCGTTTCCGTTAGCTGCTAAATCGACCAGGTATCCTTCGTCCTCAAGTATGGTCTTCATGGTGTTTCTTATGTTTTCGTCATCATCGACAACGAGGATTTTGGCATGTTTATCCAAATTTTTTCACCTCCAATTTCAAGTTTTGGTTCAATTGGCAAAGTAACTGTGAAAGTTGTTCCTTTACCCTTAGCTGTTTTAACCGTTATTTTTCCGCCATGCGCCTCGATGATGCGTTTGCATATCGCTAAACCGAAGCCCATACCTTGTGCTTTCGTAGTAAACAATGGAGAGAAAAGCTTTGGCATAACTTCGTCACTAATACCTATGCCAGTGTCTGCAAAAGAGAATTCCAAGTCGTCATTTACTTGTTTACTAGCGATGGTCAATTTGCCTCCATTCGGCATTGCATCAACAGCGTTTTTGATAAGATTTATGAAAACGCGTTTTATTTTTTCAGAATCTACCTTAAGATTTGGCTTATTTTTAAGGCAATTTACAATTTTCACTTTTTCTGGAACCTGAGACATAGCTAAAGATTCAAATAACAGCAACTTTGGCGAACATTCCTTTAACTCTAAATGGATTTCTCTTGAGTAATCCAAAAGGTCGCTGACAATTTTGTTTGAATAATCTACGCATCTATCGATTGTATCAAGCATTTCTTTAGCCTGAACTTTTGAGATTTCTGTCCCTTTCTTTTTCAAATAGTAAGCAGAGTTTTTGATTCCTGTCAACGGATTACGTAGGTCATGCCCGACCATGCCTGCCAATTCGCCTATAGCGGCTAGACGCTCGGTCTTGACGAGCCTTGATTGAGTCTGTTTCAGTAGTTTGGTTCTTTTTTCTACAAGGTCTTCGAGTTTTTCAGAGTATTTAGAGAGTTCGCTTTGCATTCGTTTAATTTTTGTTATATCCACTGCAAGCTCCAAGACAGCGATAACGTTGCCCTCTTGGTTTTTCATTGGGGTAGCGGTGATCTCAAGGTGCAGCGTGTCTCCATGACTTTTAACTATGGTTTCACGTTTGTCAGTGCTCGCGCCGTCAAAAATTTTCTTAATTCCGCAAGCTGGGCAAATTGAGTGATTGCCATGAATTGTTTCGTAACAAGTTTTTCCTTCTATATTGCCAAACATTTGTTTTGCGTGTGGGTTAATCCATGTTATCTTGTAGTCTTTGTTAACTAGCATAAGCCCTGCGCTAATGTTTTTTGTTACGGCTTCAAACTTGTTTTTTTCCTCTTCAAGTTTTTTCTGCAACTGTTTCTTTTCTGTTATGTCGACTGTAAGCTCTAATGCCGCGGTGACCTTTCCCTCGGCGTCCTTAATTGGAGTAGCTATGAGCTCATACCAGCAAGGCAGACCCTTTTCATGCATGGTTTTATTGAAGTATTCTCGAGAGTCAAAAGATGCGCCTACAAAAATTTTTTCAGGTCCACAACTTGGGCATATGGTCTTCAGCGTATTAAATGTTGAATAGCATACTTGGTTTGTAACGTCACCGTACAGATTTTTCAAAAAATTGTTTGTCCAAAGTATGTGGTAATCCTTGCCAACTATTACCAGCCCAGCACCGATGCTTTTGGTGATATCTTCAAGCATGTCACGTTCCTGTTTAATAGAGGCTTCCATCTGCTTCTGTTCGGAAATGTCTCTAACAATTGCTAATATACAGTTTTTATCTTTCAACTTCACTGATGCTACAGAAAGGTCCACCGGAAACACTGTTCCATCCTTCCTCAGTGATGTTAACTCAAAGTGCCTCTTCGAAAATGAATTGTGCTTTAATTCGTTCAGCAACGCTTCATGATTTTTGCGTCCCTTAGGTGGAATGACCAATTCAGATAGCTTTCTGCCTACTGCCTCTGTTTCTGTGAAGCAGAAGGTTTTCTCTGCAGCGGGATTCCAGTAAATGACTTTATCTTCTTCATCCACTAAAATGATAGCATCCATAGCGGAGGTGCTGATAGCGCGGAATCGTTCTTCGCTTGCTCGTAGCTCCTCTTCGAGTTGTTTACGTTCGGTGATGTCTTTTACTACTCCGACCGCATTCCATTTACCGCATAACTTTATCGGTGAAATTGACAATTCAACAGGAAATTCGGTGCCGTCCTTGCGACACCCGGCTAATTCAACGTTTCCAAAGGTGAAATACCCTGTTCCTGTTTCAGTGAACAACTTTACGCTTGAGCTGATGCGTTCTCTTCCCTCTTTGCACATCGTATTTGGAACAACTAGTTTGTGTATATCTTTGCCAATTGCCTCTTCACTTCTGTAGCCGAATGTTTTTTCAGCAGCCGGGTTCCAGCAAGTAACCTTGGCTTTTTCATTCACTAAGATCATGGCATCCTTTGATCCTTGGAAAAGCTTCCTGTATTTCTTCTCAGATTCTTGGCATTGTTCATCCATCTTTGCAATTTTTACTAATAGCTGTCCTTGAATCTGCCTTTTTTCTGTTACATCTTGTAGAATGATTAGGTCAGCTGCTTCTCCAAAGTAATCGATTCTATTGCCTTTTGGCTCAAAGTATCTAGTTTCGCCCCTTACGAGAGCGGGAATTTCGTAATTCTCGATTTTTTCCCCTTTGATTCTTTTCTGGAGCTGATTTTTAACAAATGCTTTTGTTTTTTCATCAATTATCTTCAGGTCTTCAATATGGTTGCCTATTAATTCCTCACTGGTTATTCCAAGAAGAATACTTGCGGTTTTGTTAGCAGCCAGCACAACGCCTTCTTGGTTAAAGACCATAATAGAGTCCGAAACGAAGTTTAGGAGCTCTTGAAAGTTATCTTTATACGTGTTACTTTTGCTTTTCCTCTGCATTAACCCAGACCTCTACTTCTCCTGTTTTCCCTTTATCTTCATAGCACTCTCTCAAGAGCTCAACATATTGCCTAAACGTTAAATCGGGAACAAGCCATCTTGGACCGTTCCATTCGTAAACGCAAGTGATTTTTTCATGAAGCTTCTTCATGATAAGTATCTCCAAATGTTTGGCGGCCATGCCGAAAATTCGTTCAAGCGCATCTGAAAAATCATCGATCCTGTAAGGAATATCTAGCTTTAGAATGATAAATTTGTGCCCCAAGTGAAAGTAAATTGACGCCTTTACATTTTCGCCTAAAGTTGAAAACGCATCATCCACAGCTTCCAGTAGAACAGTTTCAAATTTTTTACGTCCGTCATTTCTAATCAATTGTTTATCCCAACAACTGCCTTTTTCTTTCATCACGGGTAGCTTGTGAACCCATTTTGCATGTTACTAATTCTAAAACGGGCGGAAGAAACTAAAGGATTATGAATTTCTAATTATTACTATCAATCATTAGCATGATTTTTAGTGCGTATTTAACGGGGACCTCTTTAGCTTAGAATTCGTTATGGTTAAGCTTTGTATTATTTTTATGGCATTGCATTAGTATGTAAGAGCAATACGCAAAAATCTTTCCGCCCTGTTTTTGAAAAGCTTTGGGTTGCTTTTTTGATTTAGGCTTTGAATTGTTTGCAGGTTGAGTGAAAAAAGCGGAAAAAAGTTTGCTTATTAGTCTTTATTGTCAGAGTGCGAATTTTTCGAGTGCTATTTCTTCCCTATTTTTGTTCTGGTTGTTTTGGGTTGCTTTTTTGATTTAGGCTCTGAATTGTTTGCAGGCTGCGTACACAGGAGCACACAAAAGTACACGAAAGCACACGGAAGTACACGGAGGCACACGGAAGTATTTTTGCGTCCAGAGTCTTGAAAAGTCCAAAAAAGTCGCAAAAGGCAGATTTGCTTTTGAACTAGCAAGGGTTTAAAACTAAATTACAAAACAGAAACCGATGGAGATAAATACTCACGATTTTTAATTTTGATGAGTAGTTTTATTGGTGATTTTGCTTCAAATCATAGAAAGCCGTGGCGTTGAAATCACGAATAAGCGATTCTTGTCAATGAAATTGAATCTTAAATTAGTAACCTTTGTTGCATGTTTTAGCATTCGAATGGGGCCAAAAAACGGGCAGAGTATAGCTATTGCAGGAAAAGGAAATAAACCCCAAGAGCAGTTTCCTCTACATCGCTTCAGGTCCTGGTCTGCTGTAGGGGCCGTCGTCTAGCTTGGTTCAGGATACATGCCTTATAGGGCTTAGTAATTTCTTCTTTTATTCCTGTCATTTTAATCATCTGTGTTTAACTGTAGACGTAGCTAGTTATAAGTCTTATTTCTAATCTGTTTCTTTGAGAATATTTCTCTATACTTCTACAATTCATTTTATCAGTTGATTTTCTGCTAATTGAATTTATCTTAGAATTTCTTTTAGCTTTAGTCTTAGAGTTTTTAGAGTCATTCGTCTGTCGATTTTCTTTTTTACAATTTTTCTTTTTAAAGTAAAAATTGCGTTGATTTTAGCAAGATTTTAGTTTGTTATTTGCTTGGTATTTTAGTTTAGTATGGCTTTGAATTAGCGGTTTCGTTTATCTTTGAATTAGCGGTTTCGCGTCTGCTAAACTTTCTTTACTTTATGCTACGATTCTACTCTTGCTTTTGGTTCTATTAGATTCAGCTCTGCGCTGTTTACCGTTTCCTATACTAATTCTCTACTATGATGATTCACTAATTATTAGAGAATTTTGGAAGAGTCTGAGAAACCCTTTGTAAGGCTTGCGCCTGCGTGGGGGTGTCTCAGGTTCTTTGCATGGTTTTTTGCTGTAAATTAACATATTTCGTTTATTTGGGAGTGCTGGTCATTTTGACGGAACGAATACTGTGAGATTCGGCTTTTAGCGTATCGTCTGGTTTATTTTTTTAAATGTAGTAGTCTGGGGGTATTTGAGATTCTTCCCATTTCTTTATGAATTCTGGAATGCTTAGAATAGCGGAGTTTATTTTTTCTTCAAGAATTGTTTTTTGTTTTTGTCTTTTGTATTGAAGGTCTATTAGATTGTCAACGTTTATTTCGCTTCTTATTTGTGATGTTATTGTTATTAATTCCTTTATGAGATATTGGTAGTTTTGAAGTAACAGAACTTCTGCAAGAAATTTTATTTTCTCTGGATTATTTTTGTTGGATTGTATTTGAAATAAGAATTGAATAAAAAATTCTTCATTGTTTATATGAATTTCTTCGAGAATACATAAAGGGTCTTTTGATTGTTTCAACGTTTTGCTTATTTCTTTGTGAATTTCATTCCACATGTTGATAGCTGTCATGTAAAATAGTTCTTCCGAAGTTTTGTAAAAAACTGCGTATTTTCCGTTTTTTACAGCTTCTTTTCTCTCTATTACTTGGATTTCTGTCATTGTTTTTAGGTTTTTGTTTAATGTGCGAGAACTTAATTTGGTCGCGATTTTGAGTTCCTTGTTTTGATGCCATTCTCCATCAAATAAAGCGTTAAGGATAGTTAGTTGAGCGTCATACTGCATTGTTTTTTGGTAGTTGCCAATACCTCTATTATCATTGTCTTTTAGGCTCATCGGTTATTTCACGTCTGTATTGGATGATTTTTACAAGTGAGAACTTATAACTTTTTTGTGCCATAGGGCTTGCTTGTTAGAGTGTGGTGAATGTGGGATATAGCTTTAAGACTTCCTTTGCTGAGAATGAAGCTTTTCGTGGTTATGAAGAGTCTTTCGGGAAAGCTGAAAGTGATTTTCCGCCTGTTAAAACTGTTATCAGTGAGTGGGCGTCAAATGGGCTTTTTACGCTGGTTGGTCAGGGTAAGCAAACCAATTCTAAGTGTGGTCAATTTGCTGGTTTTACAGGTTGTATGCATACTGAGTTGCATAATCATGTGGGCTTGGATGGTGTAAATTATGCTGGTTTGGTTTATGTGCATCTTAATTTTCATAGTTGCGATAAACCGAGTTGTCCTGTATGTTTTAAGCGAGGGTGGGCTGTTCGACAAGCTGGTCATGTTAAACAGCGTTTAGATGAGGCGTCTAAAAGGCATGGTCTTGTTGAGCATATCATAGCGCCTGTTCCGCCGTCTGATTTTGGTTTATCCTATGAGGTTATTCATGCTAAGGTATTGAAAGCTTTGAAGGCTCGAGGTATTATTGGTGGTTGCCTTATTTTTCATGGTTTTAGATATGCTAATTTTAAGGAATCTGAACGTCGTAATGTTCCGTTTGGCTGGTACTGGTCTCCACACTTCCATTGTTTAGGTTTTATCGAGAAAGGCTATACTCGTTGTCGGCATTGTAAGTTAGTTGAAGATTCAAGTTATGGTAAGCCTTGTGAGGCTATTTGTAAGGGTTGTTCAGGTTTTGAGGCTGCTACTCGTGAGCAATTTAAGAAGGATGGTTATCTTGCTAAGGTTCTCGGCGAGAGGATAACGGTTCGTGGTACCGCCTACTATCAGCTTAATCATGCGTGTGTTAAGGTTGGTGTTGAGCGTTTTCATGTTGCTACTTGGTTTGGGGTATGCTCTTACCGTAAGTTGAAGGTTACTTATGAGAAGGAGAAGTTGCTTTGCCCAATTTGCCAACGTGAATGTGTTGCTTTGCGTTATTGTGGCTGTCAACATATTGAAACTGAAAAGTATTCGTGGGATTTTAAGCCTAATTTGTTTTTGCCTATGAATGAGGGTCATGGGGATGTATGGGTTGAGGCTAACGAAGGCGATTTTGGTTAGTGGTAACTATGAATAAAATTTTTAAGCTTCGTGTTGATGGTCGGGAAATTTTTGGTTTTTATATGGATGATAAAAATGTGTTGTTTGTTCGTGAGGGTTTAGGTTGTTTTGATAGTTTTACTATCGTTTTGGTCATTTTGTTAAGTATCCTTTGTTTCGTTTGGTTTATAATTTGAGTGAGAGTGCGATTGAGATGCGTTATGGTTTGGATGATGATGATAATGTTTTTGATTTGGATAAGTGATAGCTGTGAAGGCTGATTTTAAGAATTGTTTTTGTTGCATTCATTAGTTAATGGGGGTAATTGTCTTAGTTAATATCTGTCCTCATGATGATTTGCCTTGTTCTCGGCGTTTTGTCTGTGAAATAACTGTCAATGGTAATTCTGATGTTTGCTCTCGGTTTGTTACGTCGTCTTGTGTTTCTATCATTGAGTTTTGGCGGTGATTTTCCGATTTTTTGTGGTTTCTGGTGTTTTTATAAGGTTTTTATATTTTTGTCTTGAGTGCGCGCTTTAGGGTTATTTTTAGTGACAATATCGGCTTTTGGGGTCACTGTGCGCGTGCGAAAAGATAAAAGACAAACAGTAGCTATTAGAAGTGAAGACTTGGGGTGTGTCACTGCTTCCATTCAAAGTGAAGGACACTGGCGATTATGCGAATTTAAAGAACAGTATTCCGAAGATGAGAATGATGAGGCACGTACGCTTTGTCAGATAAAGATTCTTCAGAAATATCATATACTTTCACACGAAAAGCCGATGGTTTGATAGAATACAGTGCGGCTGGAACGTTAGACGAACGATATGTGGCTAATTATTTACCTGTATCAATTACAAGTACAGCTCCTTTTGAAACTCCGTCGGCAGTGCGCCCGAAGAAACCAAGCGACAGGCTTAAGCCAATAATCAGAGTAGGTGAGATAGTTATTTTCGCTCTGCTTTTTGCCCAGCTAGCAATCTTTACCCAATTGGTTACGGTTTCAATTTCTTATTTAATTGCGCTCTATGCTATTTGGGTGATTGAAGTATCGTGGTTGATTGTTTTCATATTCAGCGACTACAAAAGTGGCTAAGAATTTTACGATTCAGCTAGATAAATTAAAACTAAGAAAGTGTATGAAGCGTCGCATTATGATTGAGCTTTATATTTCCCTCAATTTCGGTCAGTAACTATGTAGTGTAGGCTTGTTCACTCTTTTTGTTTACTGTACTCTGAGTTGGTATTGGCGGAGCTGGAGCATAAAACGTCTTGTCCTTTGTTTCTATCTCAACTCTTGGATTCAATGTGAAGTTGTAAAGAGGCGTGCCATCAGGGGCTTTTCTATCGACAGCAACGCCTACTCTTGCTATGTCCACATGAACTTTTAGTAGATTACCATCTTCTAAACGGAAATTTACCACGTTGCTGCCAACAAGCTTCGCGGAAATTTGTTTAAACTTTATTTGTTCCTGAGCCATACGGCATCACCAGTTTCTTATTCAGAGCACCACGTATAATAAACTTTTGAAAATGTTCGAGATTCTTGTTTTCAAGTCTGGTCAAATAATTTAACCGCGCGCTTTTTGGTCTTTGACGGTTTTGAAGCTTGAGTTTGCTTGTTTTTCAGCGCGCGCGTTAAGGTTTTTCCCTTGGTGCACTCTTTGGATTTCAGTTTTGGAGAACGAGCGGTTCGGAGCGAAGCGACGAGAGCGAGCGTTAAAATTTGGTTGATAAAGAGAGCTTTGTGCGTGCGCTTATGGTTTAGATGATGCGATGATATTTTTGTTGAGGGTTAGTGAACGTTTTGAAGGCGGATTTCAAGGTTTGTTCTTATTGTCGTTCTAAATTTAACTATCGTCTTATTGATGCACACGCTTCGAATGGTTGATGGTCTTCCACTACTTGAAATAAGGAAGAGAGTAATACAATTGATTAAGGGTCATTTTCTAAGAACTGTTCTTTAGTCATCTCTGCATCTTCAATAACTTTTAACAGCGTACCAGCGTCTAGCTCATTATGAAGCGGTACACTGAAATTTCTGCCAGATTTATTACTGAGAACCACATGACTGCCTTTGCCTTTTCTTTTAAACTGAATCTGAAATCTTTCTCGGACTCTGAAGAAAGTCTTTAAGACCTGAGTGCCACTTTTCACTGGTAATCTTGCGGCCAATTGATATCTCCGCTGGGATTTGCTTCCTCTTCCAAAAGTAGCTCGAGTGCTTCACTAATATCCTGTAATGCCGCTTCTTCATTGTCTCCTTGTCCAGTTGCATTAAATTTGCCTGTAGAAGTTCTAGCGACAACTCTACCTGTAAGTTGTGGAATAATCAGAATACAAAATATTTCATTCCTTATCGTCAAAGACCTTGGCGAAGGAAAAAGATACGGTGGGCTTATTTTATTATCTGAATCGCTTGTGGGAAAGGCGATGCCCATTGGAGAGATAACTAATTCTCGAATTATGGGTTGAAATAGTATCGCCGAGTCAAATAAATCTGGTTCCGACAAACAGAAAAGTTCTGACTCACTCACTCTTTGGCTCCTCCTCTTTCTTTACAATACTCTTTGGCTCCTCCTCTTTCTTTACCAATATCCCTTGGCTCTGCAATCGCTGGATATGACTTTGCATCCATTGATAGAGAGCAATAAATTGTTGAGGTGACATATGGATTTCTGTTTGAAGTTCTCTTTCTACGTGCCCTGTTTTCATTAGACCCTTAGTTTCTTCAACAATTTTAGGTATTATTCGGTCAACATAGAAGGTAATTCGTCCTTCCATAGGATTTAGGCCTCCAAAAACACCCGAAGCATAAAGTATTTTGAAGTCTGAAGAACGTGTAATCATAATCTCGATTTTCTCTTGAGACATAACTAAACCGTGCAAATTATGAAGTATATACTTGCTCTTAAGATTTCTGAATTAATGTGGATGATTACACGTGTCTTTACACCTTTAACGTGCAATCGCGCGTAAAGAGTTATTTTCGTTTTTTAAATATTTTTAGGCCGTCCATTTCGGTTACATATTGGAATCCGTGTTCTATTAGGTCGGTGGCTTCTTTGATATTTTTGGCTACTTTGCAGGTGTATTCTTCTTCGTTGTCGAAGTGTATTAGCTGTGCATAGAATAGAGTTGTTTCATATTTTGAATGCCCCATTTGTTGCATGGTGAAAAACATATCTTTGGTTCTATCATATGTCATTGTTGCGAATTTATGTCTAAGATTTCTGAGTGGTATTTTTTTTAGGTCGGGCTGATTGAGTTTTTTGGCTAAGTTGTTTCTTACTCTTCGCCATATTTTTCCCATGTATTCTGATGGTGGAAATGGTTTTTCTTCGGTGTATTTGTTTAAGTATTGTCTTAGCAGTTCTGCGGTTTCTGGTTTTAATTTGAACGGTCGGGATTTGTGTCCTTTGCACCCTTGAGCGTTTATGATGCCTTGTTGTTGGTCTATATGTTTTCTGTCCAACGATGCTAATTCTTCTCCTTCTAAGCCTGTTTCATCGAGGATTGTGAAAATTGTGGCATATTTTTTTGATGCATTGGCAATTATTTTTTTGACGTTTTCATTTGTTGGTATCAGCGGAATCTTTCTTTGGTATTTGTATTTGGGTTTTATCCATTGGATTCCGTTTACTCCTGTTAGATAGTTGTATGCTTTAACTATGCACTGTTTGTAGCTGTTGGCTTGCTTCATTTGTGCTATGAAGGTTTTTACTTCTTCGGGTTTTGTTAGGTCTGCGTTTCTTTCTAAATAGTTTAGTCGTTCATTCGTCTTTTTTATCGTTGCTTCGTTTAGTCCAGTGGATTTCATTTTGAGTAACGTATTTATGATTAGTTGCTCATTGGGTCGTGGTCTAGTCTCGGGGGGCCGTCGTCTAGCTTGGTTCAGGATACATGCCTGGGGCGTATGCGATCCTGGGTTCAAATCCCAGCGGCCTCACCACAAACACTAAGGCTTGATGATACAAACTTATTTGAGAACGCTTGCCTTTGCAGGGGTGAGCTTAATTTTTTGATTGTCTTCTAAAAAGCATTTTACTTAATTTATGATAGAATTCAACATCATTCTTATTATTTAGTCATTGCTTAATACAAGAAGTAAGTATTTGCAAAATCCATGGTCAACTAAAAATATTGTATAATAATTTTTTTTTAAAAAAAGGAGGAAGGAAAAGTAATTTAGCTTTATGAAAGCTGAAAACCGTAGGGAAGTATTTCGGAATTTTTGTTGGGCTTATTGATGTGAAGACTTGAAGGATGCAACCTGAGTTTTTGTGTTAAACTTTGATTTTGAGTTCTAACTTGATGCTGTACGCAATGAAGGCAAATGAACCGATGATTGTGGCTATTGAAGCTAAATCAATTATTCCAAACATATTTTCACCATTTTATTTTATAATTAGTTAGTTGCCCAGCTAAATATAAATGCAGTTGTGATTTGTTCATAATATTTCATAAATGCTCGACATACGTCTAAATCAAGGAGAAAATTTATATGCAATAACACGTTAATACTGTTAAGTTTAAACGTAAAGAAGTAAAAAGAAAAAGAGGAAAAAAAATGAAAGCCTACATACTCTTAAGCACCAAACCAGGTACATCATTGGACGTTGTTAAGAAAATAAAAGAAAAAGTCAAGGAGACCTGCATAGTATCCGCCGACGCCATCTTCGGCCGATACGACGCAATAATAGTTTTAGAAGCCCCAGCGCTTGAAGAAATAAACCAAGTGGTTTACAAAATAATCGAAAAAGACCCCAACGTAATCCGCACTGAAACATCCATCGTTCTGTCACCAATGTAGCTCTTAGGCAGAAGCCAAAATTTCCCAAATCATTTTTTTTAATTTTTTAGAAGTAATGACTTCGAGAAGAAAAATACAGGTGCTGAACCAAAAAGTAACTGTTCTACTTAAACAGCCGAAGATGTTGAGGGTGTGTTTTCTTCGATGCATTTTGGTCCTTTGTGAGCTTTAAGGACGATAGAGCTTACGGTGCTTTTTACACCTTTTATTTTCATTATCTTGTTCTTGAGGATGTCTCGAAATTCTTCTATGTCGGCAGCTGAAACCAAAGTTACGATGTCAAATTCGCCTGTAACTTCGTATAATTCTTCGAGGTGTTCCAATTGGGCAAGCGAGGTTAATACAGTATCCATTTCTGGAGATTCTACAAATATATCTACGAATGCTAATAGTTTAGGCATACTGGTCGTCTTTCCTAATTGAACAGGAGTTCCGCATATTTATACCTTTTCAAACACTTGGATAGTAATTTCATCTTTTGCCTGACAAATGGGTGCTAATAACGTTAAAAGGTTGAACAAAATGTTAAATTAGCTAGCACTAACCTATAACGCTTAGCAACCTTGATTACGTTAAACAGGTGCTCACGGTTATCCAGTGAAGTTGCCGTAAATGGAAGGGTAATCTTTTATGAGCAACAGATTGATTCGCAAGACGTTTATGTATGGACTGCCAAAGATCCAAAGCGATCCTTCCTGATTCTGATTAACTATATTTGTTAAGGAATCAACAGGAATCCCAGTTGCATTGCTTATACTTGGTATCTGTGAGTATGCTTGCTGAAGCGTGATGTCAGGGTCCACGCCTGACGCCGACTGTGACTCGTTTCTTTCTTGGAAGAAAATGGGCAAAGTGAAGTTTTGAGCTATAAGATTTGATCCGACAGCTTGTCCGTTGAGCTGGACGATTTCGCCGTTCGCTTGGTATGGAAAGAAAACTTGGCCTATGCCCGTGATTAATAGTGGGAAAAGTATTCCGCAAATCAGTAGCGAAACCAGTGCTAATCCTATAATCGGTCTTAGCGTCTTTAGGTTCCATTTTTCTTTTTGTTCTGTTGTCATAGTTATTGCTTCCTAAACGTGAAATACTCCCACAAGGAGCAGATCTATCAGTTTGATTCCTATGAATGGCACGATGACGCCGCCTATCCCGTAGATTAAGGTGTTCTTTAGGAAAAGCGTCATGGTGCTGGTAGGTTTAAATGCGATTCCGCGCATGGCAAGAGGAATCAGAAGCGGTATGATGATAGCGTTGAATATTAAAGCGGACAAGACTGCACTTTTCAAGCCAAGGTGCAGAATGTTCAAAGCTGCCAGTTGAGGTATAGCAGTGGCGAAGAGTACAGGCATGATTGCGAAGTACTTGGCGACATCATTGGCTATGCTAAAAGCAGTGACTGCACCTCGGGTCATTAATAGTTGTTTGCCAAGCATGACGACGTCAATTATTTTTGCTGGGTTCGATTCTAAGTCAACCATGTTTGCTGCCTCCTTAGCTGCTTCTGTGCCAGAGTTCATAGCTAAACCTACATCTGCAGCAGAAAGTGCTGGGGCATCATTGGTTCCATCGCCAATCATTGCGACAATTCTACCTTCAGCTTGCTCCCTCTTGGCGATGTTGTACTTGTCCTCGGGCTTAGCCTGCGCTACATATTCGTCAATTCCAACCTCTGACGCAATACTTTTTGCAGTAAGTGGTTGGTCTCCTGTTATCATGACTGGACGTATTCCCATGACTTTAAGAGCCTGAATTTTTTCTTTTATGCCTACTTTAAGGACGTCCTTCAATCTGATTATTCCGATAGCTTCGCGATTTCTTGCTATGGCTATAGGTGTTTCGCCCTCAGCAGATATCCCTTCATTGATGAGATCATAGTTTGGAGGAACGGAAGCTACAATTTTTTTGATGGCTTCTGGAGCACCTTTGAAGATTTCAATTTCAGGCTCGATTCCTGAGGCAACTCCCTGTTCAGATATTGTTGAGGATTTTCTTCTGATCCTCAATCGGTCTCGTCCCGATTTGTCACCTTTTGGAAGCGTTAAGCCCATATGAGTTATTTTCACTCCACTCGTGCGGGTGCTGGCTGAGAACGGGTAAGTTTCTGAAAGTGCGAGAGAGTTCAGTTCGTTTGGTAGGAAACCTTTCTCATATGCGAGCTTGAGTATGCTGCGTCCTTCTGGAGTGTCATCATGCCAAGAAGAAAGGAATGCTGCTTCTCCTACTTCTTCTTCTGTAAATCCTTCCATTGGTACGAACTTTATAGCTTGTCTGTTGCCCACTGTAATGGTGCCTGTTTTGTCGAGGAGAACGACGTCTGCATCGCCAGCGGTTTCTATAGCTTTACCGGACTTTGCAATTATTTTGCTTTTGTACAGTCTGGACATTCCGGAAAGTCCGATTGCAGGAAGCAGGGCGCCTATGGTTGTTGGGAGGAGGCAAACGTAGAGCGCGATTAGCACGGAGAGGTCAGCGCCCAGACCTAGCGTGACCGACATGCCTAGCAAAGCAACTATTATAATTGTGAAGATGGCGGTCAATCCAATCAGCACAATAGTTATTGCAACTTCGTTGGGCGTCTTTGGCCTCTTAGCAGATTCAACCATCTTTATCATTTGGTCGATGAAGGTCTCTCCAGGGTTCGTCGTTACTTTTGCAATTAGAGTGTCGCTAGCCAGCCGCGATCCACCGATGAGCGAGTCTCCAGGCGCCTTCCGAACTGGGGCTGATTCACCTGTGACAAGCGACTCGTCAACCATGGCAATTCCTTCAAGTATATCAGCGTCTAGGGGAACGATGTCGCCTTTTTCGATAAGAATAAGATCATCTTTTCGGAGTTCAGTCGATTTTACGGCAACTATCTTCCTTGTCCATTCTTCCTTTACAATTTTTTTTGCTGGCACCTCGGTTTCCAATTTTCGTAATGCACCAGCTGTGCTTTTTGCCTGTTGCTCAGCAAGAGCATCGGAAAGTGTACTGAACCAAACGGTAATGATGAGAATCGCGGCGACTTCAACATAGAAGACCCGCAGGCCGGAACTGGCTACCGGCCCGAAAGCCTGTGGAACGATAGCCATTGCTGCCACAATAAAGAACGTGATTTCAACTATTAACATCACTAGATTTTTAACCAGCGATTTAGGGCTTAAACGGACTACCGAATCCACCAACACTTTTCTAGAGAAAGCTGACCTCATTCCTCCAGAGGTTGATTCGCTACTTTTTATCGGCGCTAAAGTTTTCTTATCATCAGAAGCCATTCTTTAGCCCCCCGAAGAATGATGAAATTGGCCCCAGCGCCAAGAACGGGAAGAACGTCAACACTACGAGTATGATGATGCTACCGATCAGAACTATTGTGAATATTGGGCTGTCGGTTTTGAGCCCCGAGGTAGTGCCGGTTCGTTTTCGTCCAATCATGGAGCCTGACAGTGCAAGCAAGATTGCAAGTGGAGCGTAGCGTCCTATGAACATGACAATACCGGTGGCTATGTTAAAGAACGGGGTGTTTGCTGAGGAGCCTAGGAAATCGGAACCGTTGTTCGCCGCGGCTGACGTGAATTCCCACAGGATTTGCGTGTATCCCACAGAGTTTCCACTGACCCCAACGGCTGCCGCAGCGCCCGAAGCATACGCCATTACTGTGGGTACTAGTATGATAATGGGGTGGATTAGGAAAGCCACCATTACAAGTTTTACGTCACGGCCAGTGATCTTAATTCCTAAGTATTCAGGAGTCCTTCCAGACATTAGCCCAACGATGAAGACAGTGATTATTACAAACATTACCATGTACATCAAGCCCACTCCTTTTCCGCCCGGAATTGCCTGAACGAACATTCCCATGAAACCAGAAGTTATCGCCAGAGGATGCATGCCTGAGAGCGCAGAGTTAACTGATCCAGTCGTGGCAACGGTCGTAATTACGGTATAGAGAGTAGACATGAAACCCCCGAACCTCGTTTCTATGCCTTCAGCGACAAGAGGGATATTTGGGACAAAAGCTATGGCGAGGTTAATACCAACAAAAATGTAAGCGCCCCACAACAAGGGTCGAGATTCCTTTTTTTTACCCAGCAATTCTCCGAATACGAAGATGACTGCTGTGGGAAGAAGAAGCATCAAGGCTATCATAAATATGTCCGAGGAAGGCGACGGGTTCATAAACGGGTAAGCAGCGTTGGCGCCATAGAATCCTCCGCCGTTCGTGCCCAATTGCATTATTGAATCGAGAGAAGCAACTGGCCCGACGAGGATTGATTGTGTTGTACCTTGCAACGTCGTTACTGCTGTCGAAGCGTTAAGAGTTTGTGGAACACCCATAACTAGAAAGACTACCGAGGCTATGAGGCATAGTGGCACCAGTATTCTGGTTATGGTTCTGACGAAGTCTACGTGGAAGTTTCCCACGTTTTTGGAGCCGACGATAAATCCGCGTATAAATGCTATACCCATGCATATTCCGGTTGCTGCTGAGATCCATTGTAGGAATTGGATGGCTGTCATCTGGCTAAATATGGATAGTGTTGCCTCTCCGTTGTAGTGTTGAAGGTTAGTGTTTGTTGCAAACGAGATTACTGTGTTGAAAGATAGGTCCCAACTTAGACCGGGAAAGCCTAGAGGGTTAAGCGGCAATTTATCTTGAAAAACCAGAATTATAAAAGCGATAACCATCTGGGCAACGTTAAGCAGCAACCCAGTAAGGAAATACTGTTTCCAACCCATCGGATGCTCTGGATCTATGCTGCATATTTTGTAAATAAAATTTTCAATAGGGTTTAAAACTTTGTCTAGACGGCCTGGTGCCCGATTATAAACTCGGACAAGGTAAGGCGCAATGAGTTTCGCTATAAGTATGGTTGTTCCAAGTATAAGAACGACTGATATGACCTGAATTGCATTGATCATCTATTCCGAAACTCCAGATAACATTCGTGCTCACTATGGCTCCTTTCCGCTCCTGTTCTATTTTGCTATTGAAGTATTAGCTTTTACGGATAAACATCTTGGTCCTTTGTGAGGTTGCAAAATTATCGTTGTTATAGTGCTCTTTATGCCCTTAGTCTTCATTATTTTCTTCTGCAAAACATCTCTGAACTCTTCAAGGCAAGACGCGGAAACTAATGAAACTATGTCGTATTCTCCGGCTACCTCGTAAATTTCTTCGATGTTGTTGAGTTTAGCGAGAGCCGCCAATACTTGGTCTTTTTGGGACGGCTCCACGAACATATTAACAGATGCTAATAATCTGTTCATAATTAGACTATCCTCTCCCCTAAAGGAACGAACTCTACAGTTGAATTCGTGCTTTCTCCACGGTCATTTTGCAACGGACATCCAGTACACACAGTTTTCATATAAGCCACCATAATAATCGCCAATCCACGTTTTACGACTTATGAAATCCCTTCAACTTTTGCTCGCTTCTTAATCGAAAAGCTTCGATTTCGGAAAACGGAATCCGCTGAGGCTGCTGAGCCAGTTCTCATCCAGAACGTGGGCGTAAAGCTCTGCAATCTTTCTTCTCCCTAGTTTTCATATTCATCACATCTTTACCTAATAAAGTTATTTATGATTTGTACATAATTTTTCAGGAAAACTGAACTAATTTACATGAAAATGTCTATTAATTGAAAACATGAACGTATCCCAATCGTGAAGTCAAGAAACATGTTGAGACACATGTATTCCGAACTGCACAGGTTCTTACGAGAACAGCAATGGGCCGCCTTAAAATCAATCAAAATACAATCGAGTTTTAATTGATTTGATGTTGAAAAAGAACTTAAATAGTGATATGCTTCTCCGAGAATGAAAGGTGTTGAATGCGATGCCCAAATAAATAGAAATTTCCAAGCCAAATGTCTAATTTCAGTTATATTGATTGCACACTCTTCTTGTTTTTCATAAAAGTTATGAACAATTCACAATCACGTTTATATAGGATGACAACATTTAAAAAATGTTCAATAAAACGAAAATAGAGTGGATGAATGTTGGGGATATTGGACTTATTCTGGACATGCATCATATTTGGGTCAATAGCCACAATTGGCTACAGACTCCGCTCAGAAATAAAAAACGACAAACTACCAGCGTGAGCTTATTTTAGTTGTTCTCTTCGCTAACATTCCGGTTTTATAAATATTAGTTAAAATACATCCCCCAGAGCAAGCATACAACTTTCTTTTTCACTCATATTTAAATTTTATTTTGCTCAATAAACCAGTTTAATCTTGAGCTTTTGTGCACAAATTTAGGTTTTTTATGGAAACATTTGCAGTTATTCATAATTATTATGAACAAATCTTAATTAGGTTTATATTTCCCTAAATTTGCTTTATTGTACTATTAGTTCGGTGTTACTAGATGAAAAAGAGAATGGGCTCTCCAAATGTAAACAAATCAAGCAAAAAGCACGACGCGCAATTCGTTAAAACAGTCACAAAATTACTTTTCGCTATTTTCAGCTTACTACTTAAAGGAGGAAAAATAGATGTCTACTGACTCAACAGGTGCACAGACGCAAAAGTCACCTCAATTGAAAAAAACTCTCGGCCTCGGCGGCGTTACAATAAACGCCATGGCCTTAATAGCTCCAGGGGCGTTCTTGTGGCTTACTTTTCAGATGAACGCAGCTCAGACCACTCCGTCTGGCGCTTCAACGGCCAACGACATATTTTTTGGCCTTACATTAGCATTAATTTTGGCGTTCCTAACTGCTGCTTCTTATTCGTGGCTAGCACGGCGTTACCCTGATGCTGGTCCTGGAAGCTCGTATTACTTTGCTCAAAGAGCCTTACTAGACAACGGAGCCAGCAACACTTCAGCTAGAAACGCAAAGTTCGGTGTCGGCTGGATTTCTCACCTCTATTACTGGGTCTATCCCGGGGTCATGGTTGCAGCAATGTCTATCTTGTTAACATGGATTTTATCTGTACTTGGTTTCAGCATTTCACCCTTAGGCGAAATCGCTATCGCTTGCGCATTTGCAGTCGTCACAGGCGCAATAGCTTACCGCGGAATTCAAGGATCAACAAAAACAAACCTTCTCCTAAACATAGTTCAAATCGGAATGCTGGTCGTCATCACTGGCATGGCATTGGCATTCCGTTTCCTGAACCCTCAACATGTAACCTTCATGTTCACTAGCCTTGGCGGAATAGTCACACCTCACGATATTAGCAACGTGTTATTTCAAGCAACCATCGCTATCTTAGTACTAGTCGGATTCGAATCCGCAACAGCATACACCGGAGAAGCCAAAGATCCCAAGGTCGTTCCAAAGGCAATCATTTTATCATTAATTATCCAAGGAGCCTTCGCGTATCTGTTTGAATACTTCGGAGCTGAAGCATGGATGAACTCCAGCTATACTATAACACAAAACGGCCAGAAATTTACAGGATTTGGCGCTGCTGCAGTCTCAGGTGCCCCCATCGGCGATATGGTTCGCAACCTTGGGAACGTATTCCTCGGAGGCAACGGATTCACAATAGAGTTAATAATAGCTGCAATTGTGGCCGCTGCAATATTAGGCACTACCCTTGCATGCATGAACACCGGCGTTAGAGTAACCTACGCAATCAGCCGAGACACCGAAGTACCTTATCACCTTAGCAAGCTAAACCCAAAATACTCCACTCCAGCAATTGGGATCTGGGTAATGACAGCTGTTGCAGCCGCTATAGGAGCTTTCGGAGTACTGACAATAACAAACCTAACCTCAATTACATTGCTATCAAACTTTGGCACCTTCCTACTATATGGAATCACAAACATTATAGCACTAATCGCATTCACTAAAGAACGAAGTAACATACTAAAACGCAAAGTAGTTCCAATCGCAGGCTTCGCCGCCAACGCCGTCATGATGGCTACTATCGTGTACCTCAGCTTTGCTGGCGGAGGGACTTCACGATCAGAAGGAATCTTTGCTATAGCAGGCACCGCAATATGGTTGATAGCAGGTTTAATCTATTTCCGCGTCAACTCAAAATCAAAGCCTTCCGGATTGTTTCCATTCCCTGGCAAAGATGAGGATGAGAACAAAACTTCAGGAGCCACTAAGTCCAGAACCATCAAGTTCTGGAAAAAAGATTAGTTCCTTTTTTCCTTTTTTTAATAAAACTCAATTCGATAGGCATCAAAGAACCAGGTATTTTAGAAAGAGCTTCGGAAGTTAGCTTCTTCACACTTGATTCCAGCACAAAACTTCAACGCCTTTTTTGGGCACTCTTATTCCATAACAATTACTAATCTTAGCTGCCACATTTGATTCTGGCATGCTACCGTGCGAAATGTACACTAATAATGAATAAAAAATGTCCAGATTTAATGAAAAATACTTGTATTCCTCTTGATGTTCTGTACGTAAAACTATTAAGAACAATAAATTGGTGATATTGAAGCGAAACCAACCAATCAGGCAACAAGAAACGACTTAGGCAGAATATCAGAAGTTGAAACTGCACGAGTATAAAAGCATTGGAATGTACTATGTTTCACTTTCATCTACTTTTTCTTCAATTTTTTCTGAAAGATACTGTGCGGTTGTCCTCGAGAATCCATAACAATCTGTTCTTCTATGTTCCGTTTGGTTTCTAAAATTCTTTTCAAATATTAACACCAGTTTTAATTTTACCAACTGGTATGTTCAGAGAAATATAAATCTAGTTAATACTTGTTCATAAGTTTTATGAAAAACTGAATTATTTTGCAATAATAACTTTGTTATAATGAACATCTAAAAAAGCGCCTGGATGCTTAGTAAATCCATGGTCCAAACAATAGATGGCTAAATGGCGCCTATGATTAATCCTATTGTGAAGCTTAGCAGTGGCACGATTACCCAGCTTAACGCTATAAGCAGGAACGGCTTGACCGAGACGAACTTGGATTTGTAAGATATGCCTGTTCCAAAAACCGCCGACGAAAGGGCTTGCGTGTTGGAAAGTGGAATATTCAAAATTGTAGCCACCTCAACAAGAACCGTTGAGACCACAAGTGTCGCTGTCGCGTTTGGGTACCGCATGAGAAAAAGCTCTTGAGCAACCCTACGAATCTCGCCGGCGCTCAAATAGAACGTTCCGATAATTATTGCAACAATTGCTACTAAGACAGTTGTTATATTGAAACCACCTGTGGCAACTATCAACCCAAGGGTATTGGCTCCAAGAACATATGAAGTAGAAAACGCTAAAACAATTATCAAGATTTTGTAGGTTTGTAGCCTTCGCCAAATGTTTTTAGTCCAGTTGCGGTTTATGATTCTGATGAGGTAAAAAGCAAAAACTATAGCAATTAAGGGTGCCGCAACCCACATAGCCACTACCTCAGCTATGTAAGCACTGTTTGTAAGTGAACCACTTGCAATGGATAAGCCTGTGAGTAAACCGACAAGCGACATGCTAATAGACGCTGGCACTCTAATTAAGTCGGCAATAACAAAAATTAATATCGCCACCAGTAAAGCTTCAGCCCGAAACTGCAAAGCCACATTTGGCAGCAGCACATTTACTGTTTTTGACATTCCCATGCCTTGGATAACAAGGCCCAGCGAAAACCCTGCAGCGCCCAATAGCATGCCAAAGCGTTTAGTTATGATTCTTGAGCCTACAGCGGGACCAATACATGCGGATAAGTTGTTGCCTGCAACTAACATTACCGTGATGAAAGTTAATACAAGAATAGCGAATGAAAGCCAAAGCATTTAGAGGTCACTTGAGGATGGACGTAACCACAGAGACAATCAAGTCTGATAAGTCCTCGCAAGAATCAAGTACGTCGTCGCATTTGTGCAAAAGCTCAGAATAATGATAGAATTGTAAGTAATGCAAGTTCGGCGTCATATTATATAGCCTGTCAAATCCCACGTCCTTTATGTCATCACCCTGCTGTTCTAAGGCTTCAATTTCTTTGCGCAACCCCAAAATCTCCGCGACGCTGGATGAGGAGAGCGCCTGTTTAAGATTTAAGAGGGATTTTTCCGCGAGCGCAAGAATGTTCACATATACAGAGTCCCAACCAGGACGTTTTAATTCGAAACCCACAGCGTAGACTTTTGCCATTCTTTCTATTTCCCTGCTGAGGTAATAGTATAGGTCAACTATGTCGTCAGCAACTTGGACAGATTTAAGCAGGTCATCTATTATGTTGGGGCTGATGGCGCCGCTTGTAATGTCTTCGCTTATTTTGAAGGCTATTTCATCAGATTTTTTCTCAAGTGACTGCATGGTATGCATGGCTTCAGTTACATCTTTTCCTTTGAAATCTAAACTGTACATGCTTGATACAAGAGTATTGGCTTCTATGCCGATGTTGATGATTTGTATAAGCTCGATAAAAATGTTTTTTTCTCCAACAACCAAGATACCCCTGAGACTTTTCACCTCAAACACCCTCCCCAAGTTTCAAGTGCAGTAATACTCGCATAGCAATATTAAGTATTTACAATTTTCTGCAAATTTGTTTATAGCAACGAGGTTAACGATAAAATCGATAACTGGGTGAGCTTTGAACAATTCAGGAAGTAGGATACAATCAAATAACTTTGCTGTATTCTTTTACGGCATTTAAAGCAATCAGCGTGGTGGTTCTCTTTATGAAGCGCTCAGTTAACAGTTTTTTCAAATAACCATTAAGACTTGCATTATCTCGAAACTTGGCGAAGACGATTGCATCATATTCTCCAGTTATGTCATAAACCGATAGAACGTTGTTTTCTTTGGCAATTTCGTTTTCGACTTCGACAATATGCCCGCCTTCAACCTGAATCATAATAATGGCAGTCAAGGCATAACCCATCTTAGCTGCATCAACAACGGGTACGTACCCAAGAATTATGCCTGCACGCTCTAGACCGTCAATGCGATTATGCAGAATGTTGGGGGTTATTCCAACTCTGTGAGCTAGCTTACGCAAACTTGCGCGTGAATCTTCTTCCAATGCTCGTATGATTTGCAGATCAATGGCGTCCAATTTTTTCGTTGGGCTTTCTCTTAGTTTTAAGCCCAAAATTCTCACATCCTAATGGTTCACTTGACGTTTGTTTAGTAAAACAAGATATATATAAGCATAACCACATAAAAATTGAACCATTGTAAACATTAGTAAGAATCAAAACGTCTTAAGTAGACAATCGATACATGGACAATTTACGAATGTACATTGATCATAAAATGTTCAAAGGTCTATTGCCAGATAGGACAGCAATCTATTGGACGGATCCTTCATTAGCCAAGATTATGTAAAGATGTAATGTTTATTTGGATGTACCAATAATTAAATCATATCGCTAAGTAGCCAATCTATTAAATATTTAGAAAAATAATCTGTCTGATATGGATGAACCAAATGGCAAATAATGACATAGACGTACTTTTAACTGCTGATAGAACGCTGATGAGTAATTATCATGGCAACGAATTCCTAGGATTCGGTACGTGCGCTCCATCCAACTTCATCCCTGATGTCTTATACAGTTACCTGTTTTTTCCACCGATAAGGACAAGCAAGGGGTTGCCAACTGCTGCGCCTTATGGATTAAGAAAAATTGAGGCTCAACTGCTGAAAGAAGGCTTTAGTGTTTTAACAATTAGCCCAAATCATCTTCGAAAATATCTTAAAACCGCCAAAGTTATTGGCATTCATACCATGGATCCTTTTGGTTTCGGTCCAGCATCAACCACATTGGCATCTGTTTTTCATAAAGAGCCGTTCTTGGCAAGGCACTTCCATGCATTAGTAACCAGCCCCGTCATCAGAGAAGCCAAAAGAAACGGATTAAAGGTAATAGTGGGCGGTCCGGGCGCGTGGCAGTTCCGCTACAGACCACAACTCGTTGAAAAAAAAGTAATAGATTGTATAGTAGAAGGAGAAGCAGAAAACGTTGTAGGAAAAATTTTCAAAGCAGCCATAAACGGCGAGGAACTCCAGTCTCATTATGAAGTCTCAGCTAAAGACGTACCTCGGCTGGAAGATATACCTGACATTGTGCAGCCGTCTGTTAATGGTCTAATTGAACTTGGAAGAGGTTGCTGTCGAGGATGCGAATTCTGCAATGTTACACTCAGACCCCTGCGCTGGTACCCTTACGACAAAATCGTGCGGGAATTAACCGTCAACGTCGAATTAGGCAAACATCGCGTTATCTGTCTGCATGCTGAAGACGTAATGCTATATGGTTCCCAAAACGCGGTGCCCAATGACGAAAAACTGCTAAACCTTCACGAGTTAGTCATGAGCAAGGTTCACACCATCAGTTGGAGTCACTGTTCATTAGCTGCTGTAGCCTCAAAACCGAAGCTTGTCTCTAAGCTCTCAGAAATTATACTTCAGAAGCAAGAATGGTGGGGAGCAGAAATTGGCGTTGAGACCGGTTCAGCTGAACTCGCAAAGAAAATCATGCCAGCAAAGGCACTTCCTTTTAAGCCTGAAGAATGGCCTCAAGTTGCCCGGCAAGGTTTTGGAATAATGCACGATCACAAGCTAATCCCTGCAGGAACTCTTATCGTCGGACTCCCCGAAGAAACTGAAGACGATATCATAAAGACGATGGAGCTTGTAGACGATGTTAAGGACTGCAGGAGCCTTCTCGTGCCCTTATTCTTCGTTCCTCTGGGTAGATTGAAAAACAAAGATTGGTTCACAAAAACAGAAGTAAATGAACTGCACAAACAACTAATGTACCAATGCGCAGAACACAGTCTACGTTGGGTTGACAATCTTTTAGACATGTCCTTCATGGATAAGGGATATCGAGTAGCCTTGAAAGAATTTTACAAGGTTTTCGCAGGATTAGCAAAACGGCAATTAAGACGCTCTGAAATTACAGAGCTACAGTGAAAAACCTTTACTTTTTCTTTGCTAACTTCCTTGCCCTTTTTTATACTTGTAATTATATTTAATTTGGTGTAATCTTATATGTTCATTTTGATTTAGTAAATGTGAGGCAGTGAAATTGTCAAAGAACTCAAGCGCAAAAGAAGATTGCAAGATAACCATTGTCAAGAATGGTCCCTATCTGGTTTCTGGAAATATCCCTTTGTTTACCACGACAATATCATGTGACGCACAGGGTATCCCAGCCAAATGGGTCATGGGAAAAAACTTGAAGACCACGGAAAATTATTTATTGTGCCGGTGCGGTCAATCCAATAACAAGCCATTCTGCGACAGTACTCATTTGAAAGTGAATTTTGACGGAACAGAAACAAGCACAACTGAGCATTTCGAGAATGTAGCAAAAATAATTGATGGCCCAGAATTGATGTTAAAGGATGCAGAGATACTCTGTGCTTCAGCCCGTTTTTGTCATCGAGGCGGCGATATTTGGGACGCAATTCCCAAGTCAAACGATTCGAAGGTTAAGAAAAACGCGATAGAAAATGCTTACGATTGTCCCTCAGGCAGGCTTGTAGTTTTAGATAAGAAACCTGGCATTACACTTGAGCCTGATCTAGCCAAGTCGATTGGCATAATTGAGGATCCAAGTAAAGGGGTAGGTGGACCATTTTGGGTTCGCGGTGGAATTCCAGTCTACTCTGCGGATGGTAAACTCTATGAAGTGCGAAATCGCGTCACTCTTTGCCGATGCGGAAAATCCACGAATAAACCGTTTTGCGACAGCAGTCACTATCCGGAAGAGGCGGACAGAGAGAGCACGAGAGAGATGAAAGAGAAATGAGTAAAAGATCGCGAGAGCAAGCTGAAGAAAACATTGAGGACGTTTTGAAGTCTAAAGATAAGGCAATTGTGCTCTTCTATGCTTCATGGTGTCCATACTCCCAAGTGTTCCTTCCCGTTTTCAAAGAATATGCCAAAACCAATCCGCAAGAATGCATAAGCGTTGTAGTTGATGACAAACCAGACCTATGCGATAAGTACGAAATCGAATACTACCCAACTGTGCTTCTCTTTAAAAAGGGAAAAGTGCACAAAAGACTTGATGCCACGCCCGGAGCGGGATTAACAAAGAAGCAACTTACAAAATTGACAGAAAACCCGTAAAAAACATGATTATTGCATTGTCTTCGGCGCTCGTTCAGGAGTGCTTGCTTCTCTTTCTTGGGCTATTTTGAGTGCAAAATTAAAACTGTGTAGACGGTAGATGAAGGGGCAATTATTTTCAAACAATTGCTACCGCATTTCAAATTGACCTACTTTGTCACACAGACTACGCAAATAATAAATCTGGCAAATAGGCACCGTTGCACCTTGCGCTACTTAATGACACGAGCCAACGCAACTTTACCTTTTTTTAGCTGGCTATTTCCATTTTGTCAGTATCTCTTCTCTTTGGAACGTTTCTTTGCTTAAATAAAACAGAGTAACGTCAGCCACGGCTAACACTGCTATTATTAGTACAGCCAATAGTACCGATACCAGCGCGGTTGCAGCAGCCACAATTACAAATAACATCAATGGTAAAGAAATCAAGCTACCTATTTGTTGTGCTGCCCGTATGTCACTCATTCGTGAAGAAACAATCACATTGGCTTCTACGCTCATTATGCATGCTAACGGTGCCATTACAAACAATACTATCAGCCAGTAAACGTCAGGTAACAACAAAACACCTAGCGTAGTGTATGACCAGACGTCCAAAATTGAAGCCGAAATTGCGCCGCCTATGAAAGTTGCAGCTAAACAAGGGACAAAAGAAGCTAAGCTTTTGCCAAGCAGTAATTCACCGTCGGTTGTTGGAGTCGCTAATAGTGTCTCAAGGCTTTTCTCGATTTTTTCTCCGACAAAGCTGTATGAACCGATAATTGACGGGAGAAACGCCGCAATAAGAATAAGATACGTTGTTGCTTCGTTGGCGACTTGACCAGCCGCAGTTAAGAGTTGAGCGTGCGTGAGTGACGCTGCCTGAGCATTTAAGGCAAATATGAACGTCACTGGAAAAACAACGCCCATCAGTACTGGAAATGCAATGAAAGAGTAGAGCACGTACTTGTTTCTCCTAAAAACACTAAGGTCTTTTTGGGTTACAATCCATGATTTCCATAATCTCATTATGCAGAAGCCTCCCTAATTAACTTCAAATAAACATCTTCAAGTGTGGACCGCAACTCCGTGACGTATTGGACGTTGCCGCCCGCCGCCACAATTGCCCGCACCAACTCGGGATTATCTCTCTCTGGATTATCTATGTCGAGAATTAGCTTGTTTTCGCTGGTTTTCAAGTTTTTCACTGCATTCAGCCCTCTAACGGCGGCTAAAACCGCGCTGGTGACACTGTCTAGGTGGACTATGGTTTTTCGGTTGTATAGACTACGCTCTAAGTTTTTGGGTGAGTCAACCGCGATTAGGTGAGTTTTCAGGATGGCGATGCGGTCGCAAAGCCGCTCCGCTTCGTCTAGGTTGTGAGTGTTCAGGAAGATGGTACGTTTCTCTTTTTTGAGACCCAGAACAAAGTCTCGAACTGTTTTTGAGGCTTCTGGATCCAAATTAGCTGTAGGTTCATCCAGAAACAACACTTGCGGGTCATGGATTAGCGCGCGGGCTATGGCGATTTTCTGTTTGGTACCTTTCGAGAAGGTGCCGACGGCGTCGTCTCTGCGCTCCCAGATGCCCAGCAGCCGCAAGAGATGTTCAATGTTTTCTCGCCGTTTCGCTTCGGGGACCTCGTAGAGTTTTCCGTAAAAGTCAAGGTTGCGGTAGGCACTTAGGCTGTCGTATAAGCCGACGTTTTCGGGCAGTATGCCAACCATTTTTCTTATTTTGAGACAGTCCGCTTCATTGTCAACAGCAAAGTCGCCTATGCGGGCGTTGCCGCTGGTTTTTCCGATTAGACAGCAGAGCATGCGTACAGTGGTGGTTTTGCCGGCTCCGTTGGGTCCAAGAAAACCAAAAACCTCGCCTTCGTCCACGTGTAGGGTGACATTATCTACAGCTGTTAGATTGCCAAATTTTCGGGTGAGATTCTCTGTGTCAATCATGCCATGCGCTGTCCAATGTCATTTGAGTTTAGGCTTTTTCGTATTTAGATTCTTCGATGCGTTTCTTTTCTTGTTCATCCTCGGTTAGTTGAGGTTCAGTGGTTTGCTGTTCTTGTTTATTTTCTTGTGAAGGCCAAGTGATTGGGTCTTTGACTGAGGCGAGTAGGTTAAAGAAGCTGCTTTTCCCACAGGCTGGACATTGGTATCGTCTGTAAGGTCCAAGGCGCAACATTGAATCAAATGGTCTGTAACTTTTTTCGAAGATGTTTCCGCATCTCTTACACTTAAGACGTGCCATCGCAATCATCATCTGCAAATAGCATTTTTTGGTCTGCCTTAAAAACTGTTCTGTCTAAAAAAAACGCGGTTTAATCACGGAAAGCTTAGTATTAAATTGAATATTTTTAATACAGGTAATGGCAGATGCCTGTTACGTTTGCAACTAGAGTTGAAGAAGACCTCGCCAAAATCATAAATGAAGCAAACTAATTTTTTAGGGTTTTTCGTATTTGGATTCTTCTATGCGCTTCTTTTCCAGCTCTGCCTCAGTTAACTGGGGCGGGGCAACCTGCTCTTGCTGTTTTCCTTCTGGAGGCCAAGTTATCGGATCTTTCACTGATGAATAGATGTTGAGCCAACTACTTTTCCCGCATGCTGGGCACTGGACTTGTTTGTAGGGTCCAAGATGCACCAATGAGCCCAACGGTTTGTAAGTGTATTCGAAGACATTTCCGCATTTCTTGCATTTTAGCCTAACCATACCAAATCGTTTAAGTCCTATTGCTTATATTATAGACGTGTGCACAATTCGTTTTTTATAGTTTGTTAGCTAAGTTATCTTTGAGCAGGTTTGGGCTGGTACGCGTGTATACCATTGGTTTGGTGTCTTTGCGGGTTCCATGACCATTGTT